>DATLPP010000241.1:0-3125 GCA_035535615.1 Candidatus Udaeobacter sp. | reverse complement strand
CGATCGCGAGCTTGTGCAGCCGATCGGCGAGCTCGTCGGCGCGTCGGACCTCATCGGGATCGTCGGGGTTCACCAGGATCGCCGAGTGCACGTTGCCGTCGCCGAAGTGTCCGTAGAAGACGACCGCGATCCCGAGCTCGGCGCCAATCTCGCGCGCGCGCCGCACCGTCTGTGGAATCTCCGAGAGTGGCACGGCGAGATCCTCGCCGGCGAAGATCCGATGCTTTCCCGGATGGGCCAGCGCCGTGGCCGCGGCGAGCCCACTGCGTCCGGCCCACAGGCGCGTGATCTCCTTCTCATCCTCCGCGAATCGCGTGACCGTCGCGCGTTTGCGGACGATGCCGTCGGTGTATCGCACGTTCGCCGCGACCTGCTCAGGCGTGCCCTCGACCTCGATGAAGAGGACCGCCTCGCCCGCGGGTAGCTCGAGCTCGGGCCGCCAGAGCTGCAGCGCGTCGACCGCGCTCTTGTCGAGGAGCTCCGCCGTCGACGGAAGAATCCCCGCTTCGAAGAGATCGTCGAGCGATGCGACCGTATCCTCGAGCGCCTTGTAGCCGGCGAGGATCACCGCGCGCGCCGGCGGTCGCGGCTGCACGCGAAGACGAAGGCGCGTGAAGATGCCGAGCGTGCCCTCCGATCCGACGAAGAGCTTTGTGAGGTCGATCCCGCTCGATGATTTCAGCGCCTTCGAGTGGACGCCGCCGGTCGTGATGACCGAGCCGTCCGCGAGCACGACTTCGGCGCCGAGCACGTACGCGGAGGTGGTACCCCAGCGCACGGCGTGTGGGCCGCTCGCGTTGTTCGCGGCCATGCCGCCGAGCGTGCAGGCCCGTCCGCTTCCCGGGTCCGGCGGAAAGAAGAGGCCGTGGTCGGCGAGGGCGTTCTGGAAGTCGAAATACACGAGGCCCGGCTCGACCACCGCCTGCAGGTTGCGCCGATCGATCTCGATGATCTTTCGCATTCGCGCGAAAGAGATCACGATCCCGCCCTCCGGCGCGATCGCCCCGCCCGTCTGGCCGGTGCCCGCGCCGCGCGGCACGATCGGCGTCTCGGTCTCGTTCGCGACCTTGATCGCCGCGACGACCTCGGCGGTCGTCTCCGGTACGACGACGGCGCGCGGCGTGCGCTGCTGCCGCAGCGACCAGAACGATGCGTCGTAGGAGTAGGGGAGCAGCGTCGACGGATCGTCGATGACGCGGTCGGCCGGGATGACCTCGCGCAGTCGCGCCGCGATGCCCGCGGTGCCGATCGCCATCGTCCGTATGCTAGGGACATCGCTCTCTCTTCCACCCATGTCAGCTCCGAGGATCTCGCCACGTGCATCTCGTGCGGGCTCTGTCTCAACGATTGCCCTACCTATCGAGTGCTGGGGGACGAGGCGGATTCGCCGCGCGGACGCATTCAGCTGATCCGCACGGTCGTCGCGAGTCCGGCCGCGCCGAGCGAGACAACCGTCGGCCATCTCGAGGCGTGCCTCGTCTGCCGCGCGTGCGAGACCGCGTGTCCCTCGGGCGTGCCGTTCGGTCGGATCATGGAAGGCGCCCGCGAGGTCCTGCGCGAGCGCGAAGACGGCGGTGCCCTCGCGCGAACGGCCCTCGACACGGTCGCGCGTCCCCGGCGGCTGGCCCTGGCGGCGCGCCTGGCAGATCTCGGTGCGCGTCTCGGGCTCGCGCGGCTGGCCGCAAGGGCATTGCCGGGCCGTCTCGGGTGGGCCGCCTCCCTTGCCGCGCCGTCGGAGGGCGCGGCGTTCCGGGGCATCGAGCGCGAGGGTGCGGACGTCAGCGTCTTCGCGGGCTGCATCATGCGGGAGTCGTTCGGAGACACCGAGCGAGCGACCGTGCATCTTCTCGAGCGGGATGGGCACGTCGTGACCGTCCCCGGGGAGCAGACCTGCTGCGGCGCCCTGCACGCGCACGCGGGGGAGGGCGAACGCGCGCGCCAGCTCGCCCGCTACAACGTCGATGCCTTTTCGGGTAGCGATTCCAAGGTGGTGGTCAACGCCGCGGGGTGCGGCGCCCACCTGAAGGACTACGGCCACGTCCTCGGCGGGGATCCGTTCTGGGCGGACCGCGCCAAGGCCTTTGCCGCCCGAGTCCGCGATGTCAGCGAGGTCGTGAAGCCCGTTCCAGCGCGCACTCAGCGGGCGATCCGGGTCGTCTACCAGGACGCGTGTCACCTCGCGCACGGTCAGCGCATCCGGGCGCAGCCACGGGCCCTCCTCCGAGCGATCGAGGGCGTGATCCTTGCCGACATCGACGACGCGGAGCGTTGTTGCGGCAGCGCCGGCATCTACAACCTGACCCACCCCGAGATATCGCGCGAGCTCCAACAGGACAAAGTGCGGAAGATCCTCGATGCATCTCCGGATGCGATCGTCAGCGCGAATCCGGGCTGCATCCTCCAGATCGCCGCCGGCCTGCGCGCCGCGGGATCGAGCGCGCGGGTCATGCATCTGGCCCGTTTTCTGGACGATCCAGACCTCGCTATGGCGGGCGACCCCTAGCACGCGCGTCAAGCGGTCGAGCCCGTTTTGGTGCGAGCAGACGGCTGCGTTTCGTGCGAAAATATGTGCAGAGATGAGTGTTTCCCGATCGACTTATCGACACCGGCTTAGTGGCGAGGACGTTCGAAAGACTCGCATCCTGATTACCAAGGACGCTTGGAAGCTGTTCCCAGGCCCCGGCGAGCGCGTAGCCCTTCGCATTGGCGCGCGCCGCTTCGACGCGGAGATCAAAAGCGAGCGCTGCGAATGCGTGCCGCCCGAACACGAGCACTACCACCTGATCTGTCAAGCGCTAAAGGGACAGACAGGCTTCAAGAACGGTGCTCTCGTCGTGATCGCCAAGGATTCCGATGGCGGCTACCGCTTCGTAGAGGAGCGCGGCTAAACTCCCGGACGTGGCGGCGTCGTCCACCTACATCCTTATCCACGTTTTTGGAACGGTCCGCGACGAGCTCGATCGAGCCGATCGCGGCAAGCGCACGTATTCCGGATGGCTCCGCGAGTACGTCGCCGACACCCCGAAGCGACTGACCGAGATCGCACGGCTCGTCGATCTCCTGACCGAGAACGGGTGGAAGGTCGTCGGATCTCCGTACGACTGCGACGTCATGCTCGAGCGCGA
>DATLPP010000240.1:0-3999 GCA_035535615.1 Candidatus Udaeobacter sp. | reverse complement strand
CCCGTCTTTACGCCGAGACGTCGTAGGCCGCCGGCGAATCGCCAAGCGGCGTCCGAGATGCTTTTGTACGAGCGCTTGCGGTTGAAGAAGATCGTCGCGGTCGCGTTCGGGTGGTTCTCGGCGGCGTCATCGAGGATCGCTTGGAGCGGAACGCGTGGGTAGACGAGCGACGCAGGAACGTCGGGATCGTAGTGGCGGGTCCACGGCTTGCCGCTGACCGGCGCCGCCTCTTTCGTCTCGACCCTGACGCTGACCATCAGTCCTTCAGCAGCTCCTCGGCGATGATCATCCGCTGCACCTCGCTCGTGCCTTCGTAGATCCGCAAAATGCGGGCGTCACGATACGCGCGCTCAACGGGCGAGTCCTTCATGTAGCCCATTCCGCCGTGGATCTGGAGGACGCGGTCGACGACGCGATTGGCCATCTCGGAGGCGTACACCTTCACCATCGCGGCCTCGAGAGAGGCGCGCTTCCCCTGGTCCAGCTTCCACGCGGCGTCGTAGACCATGAGCCGCGCAGCGTGGATCTCGACGGCCGAGTCCGCGAGCATCCACTGAATGGCCTGATTCGCGGCGATCGGCTTGCCGAACTGCTGGCGACGCTTGCTGTGTTCGATCGCGAGCTCGAGAAGATGCTGGCTCGACCCGACCGCTCCGGCGGCGAGCGAGACGCGTCCGATGTCCAGCGCACCGAGAGCCGTGCGAAATCCCGCACCGACCTGGCCGCCGAGGACGTTTGCCTCGGGGACCTCGCAGTCTTCGAAGATGAGCTCGCCGGTGTACGAGCCGCGGAGGCCCATCTTGTCGTCGACCTTCCCGACGCGGAAGCCCTTGAAGCCCTTCTCGACGATGAAGCCGCTGATCCCACCGCGCGCACCCTTGGCGCGATCGTTCGCGGCGTAGACGACGACCACGTCGGCGATGGGGCCGTTGGTCACCCAGATCTTCGTGCCGTTCAGGATCCAGCAGCCGTTGCGCAAGGTCGCGCTCGTCTGGATCGATGCCGCGTCCGATCCGCTCGAGGGCTCGGTGAGGGAGAACGCGGCGATCTTCTTTCCCGCGGTCAGATCGGGAAGGTACCGGCGCTTCTGATCCTCGGTGCCGCCGAGGAAGATCGACATCGAGCCGATCGACGTGTGCGCTCCAATGATGTTCGAGAAGGCGGCGGAGGTTCGCCCGAACTGCTCGAGTGCGAGGCAATACCCGAGGTCTCCGGCACCGACGCCGCCGTACTCCTCCGGGAACGGAAGTCCGAAGAAGCCGAGCTCCCCCATCTCTTTCAGGACCTCGCTCGGGATCTTGTCGGTGTCTTCGACTTGTTTCTCGAGCGGCTGGAGGCGCGTCTCCACGAAGTCGCGCGCCGTGCGCGCCAGGAGCTGGAGCTCCTCCGGAATGTCGAAGTCCACGCCCTAGGCCTCCCCCACGTGGATCGCCGCTATGCCAAAGGTTAGACGCTCGAACCGCACGCGCGTAAAGCCCGCGGTTCGCATGAGCGCGGCGAGCGTCTCGGGGTCGTAGAAAGCCTCGATCGACCGCGGCAGGTACCGGTACGCCTCCGGGTCGCTTCCGAGCGCGGCGGCGAGGCGCGGCGAGACGAATGAATAGGTGCGGTACAGGCGGCGGACGGTCGGATTCCGCGGGGTGTGGAGATCGAGGATCACGGCGCGCCCGCCGGGTCGCAGCACCCGGCGCATCTCGCGCAGACCTTGCGGGATGTCGCCGACGTTCCGGATGACGAAGCCGGCCATCGCCACATCGAAGGCGCCGTCCGCGAAGGGAAGCGACTCCGCGCTTGCGATGAGCCGCTCGTACCGTGCGCCGAGTCCGGCTTTCGACGCGCGCCGCTCGGCGACCTCGAGCATGCCGGCCGAGATGTCAACGCCGGTGACCGTCGCCGAGCGCGGTGAGCGGGCCAGAAGCGCGAGCGCGAAATCACCCGTGCCTGTGCCGACGTCGAGAGCCCGGCCGTTCTCGCCCAGGCGCGCAAGATCGAGCGCGCGCCGCCGCCACGAAAGATCAGTGCCGAGCGAGAGGAGGCGGTTGAGCAGGTCGTACCGCGGCGCGATTCGATCGAACATCGCCGCGATGCGCCTGTCGTGCTCGTTCGAGCGTGTCACCCCGTGTCACGCTAGCTTGACTTGGAGTGGCGATCGCAACTCTCCCCATCGTCCTCTCCGTCGTGCTCGCCGAGCTCGCGATCGGCGGCTCGTTCGTCATGTGGCTCGTCGACCGCGGCGGCCGGGCTCCGTCGGGCTTTCTGAAGCTCGTCGCCTTCGTCGACGCGGGTGCCATCGCGGCCGCGCTCGCGCTGGTGCCGACCTTCCCGGGGGGCGACCTCGCCGCGAGGGCCGGGGTGGACACGGGCCCTCTCTCGGCATTCGGCCAGGCGCTCGTCCTGGTCACGATCCTCATCGTCATCCAGCTGGTGACGACGTTCCTTCCCGTGCGCGGACTGCGGCTTGGAGCGGGCCTCGTCACTTTTCTCGCAGGCATCGCGACGCTCGGCATCGCCGCCATCGCGCGGCCGGCGCAAAATCCATTCGACCCATTCGCGCTTGTCGCAATTCCGCTCGGCGCGATCGCGCTCGGCGGGACCGACGGCGCGATGCTGCTCGGCCACTGGTATCTCGTGACGCCGAAGCTGTCACCGGGTCCGCTGCGGAGCGCGTCGCTCGCCATCGTTGCCGCGGTCGCGCTCCAGATCGCGCTCGTCGCGATCGTGTGGCTCCGCGGAGATCTCACCGGCACATGGGAGACGGCGCTCTCGGTGGCGCTCGCACTACGGATCGGGGTCGGTCTGTTCATGACGCTGATCGTCGCGCTCGCCGCGTGGTGGACCGCCGGGATGAACACGCAGTCGTCGACGGGCCTGCTCTATGTCGCGCTGGGCTGCGCGTTCGCCGGCGAGGTCTCGGCGCGTGTGATCTTTTTCCTCACCGGCGTGCCAATCTAGGGCCGAGGAGATCGCCATGATCCGGAGAGCAGCGATCGTCGGCATGATCGCTGGCGCTGCGACGGCCGCGGCGACCGCCGCTCTCGCGAGCACGGTTCGGTGTATCGACACACCGGTTTTCTACTACCCGCTGGCCGTGATTTGGGCGTCGCTCGGCATCGCTTCCATCGCGGCCGGCGCAGCGATCGCCCCCGTACCTACTCGTCGTCGCTATGCGGTTCCGCTGTTGTTGATCGGCGTCGTCCTGGTGGCAGTGGCCCTAGTCGGGCCGCCTTATCGGACGTGCTCGCAGTTCATGATGCTCGTTCCGCGCTAGCGGTTCCGCTCCGCGCGGACGAACAGGAATGTGCCGACGACCATGAACACGACGAACAACGTGCCAATGATCGCAAGATTCGTTGTCGCGCTGGAGAGCACGACTCCTGAGCTCGACCCGTAGAACGCGTCGCGCAGCAGGTCCACGGCGTATCGCATCGGCGCGAGGTGCGAGAGGATGTCGAGCGGCAGCGGCAGGTGCTGGATCGGGTTGAAGATCCCGGCGAGGAAGAACTGCGGGAGCATCACGAACGGGAAGATCTGGTTCGCGGCGCGCTGGCTCGAGAGATTCGCGAGAACGATCACGCCGAAGGCGCCGCCGAACAGCGCGATGACGAGCATCGCGAGGGCCATACGCAGGAGCTGGTCGGGCCCCATGTGGATCTGCAGGATGAAGCCGAAGGCGATGATGCCCAGCGCTTGCGGCAGCGCGACGAGTGACTCGCCGAGGATTTTCCCGAGGATGATCGAGTAGCGGGAGATCGGCGAAACGAAGATCTCCTGGCTGAAATCCTGCTCCCGATCGGCGAGGAGCGAGATGAGTCCGAGCGCCGACGATTGCCACACGGTCTGGGCGAGCACGCCGGTGAATACGTAGTCGAGGAGGTTGAGGCCGCCGGCCTGGCTGCCGAAGCCCGCCTGGAGGCTCGTGCCGAGGATGCCGATGAAGATCAGCGGGAACGCGAAGTCGGCGACCATTCGCTGGCGGTCGCGCAGCAGCTTGATGAAGTC
>DATLPP010000239.1:0-3077 GCA_035535615.1 Candidatus Udaeobacter sp. | reverse complement strand
CACCGCCCACATCGGCGATGCGCGCGCGAATCGTGGATTCGGAATGCGGCTCGCGGCAGCGAAGGCCTGCGGGAATTCGCGTCGCAGTCCGTCGATCATCCCCCGCCTATTCTGGCCTCATGGCATTGCAGGCCGGTAGCGAGCGAGACGTCCTCGTTCTGACGAAGACGGTCGCGGCGAACGAGTTCCCGGTCGAGCGTCCCGGAGTCATCGCTCAGGACCGGGCGAGTGGCGCTCTCCTGCGCCTCGCGCCGTTTCCCTGGAAGGGCGCCGACACCGACCCGCCTGTCCAGCGCTGGGCATGGCTCCAGCTCTCCGCATCGCGAGACGAGCGCGACCCGCGGCCCGAGACGCACACCGTGGAGGGCGAGATCCTACCGACCGGTTATGTCGACGCGAAAGAGGGGTGGCGCCTTCGGTGGCCATTCGTGCGGCCGCATCTCCGCGGTTCGGTGGAAGGGCTCATCGAGCTCTCTCGCGCCCGGTCGGCGACGATCGGGTTCGTTCGACCCGAAGCCGACATCGACATCGTCCAGCTTCCACTCCGGCTCAGGTTCCGCTGCGCCAGCGAGGACTGCGAGGCGATGCACGAAATGCCCGTGCTCGACTGGGAGCTGCATTCGCTCGCGCAGGCGACGCGCGCGAAGTACGGACCGTCATGGGCGACGAAGTTCCGCGAAACATGGGGCACGGGGTTAGCCGAGCGCTACGACGTGCATCTTCTCCTCTCGGCGTACGCGCAGGCACCGACGAAGCTTTACGTCGCCGGGCTGTTCTATCCACCGAAGGTCGCCGAGGATGCACATGAACACGTTCATCACGTTCAACATCGCCAGCACCAAAGCTAGCCCGCTAAACCTTGCCGACGAGCTCCCGCGGAGTGTCATGTCGTTCGATGCCGATCTCGCCGGGCTTCCCCTCGTACCCGTGCGGGAAGATCCGCAGCAGGAGGTACGTTCCCGTGGTCGGATCGTCCGTGCGCTCGACGACGAGCGACGGACCCCAGCGCGAATCGAAGCGCTGGCCGACCTCAGGCTTCGTCTTGGCGAGGTCGAAGCCCTCCTTGTCCCACTGCAGCACGGCGTAGCTGCGGACGACGCGCTCTTCGTCGCCGCCCTCATCGGGACGCCAGCGATGGATGGCGGGATGTTCCCGCTGGCAGACCGCGGGCGAGCCCGAGTAAAGCGTCACCCACTTGTAGACATCGGCGTCCTTCGACTGGGCGCCCTGGGGATACGCTTCTCGGTGTAGCGTCTCGCCGACCGTGCAGAGGTAGTAGAAGAGCATTGAGAGCAGGATAGCCAGAGATGGAGTCGCGCACGATCACGGTCGAGGGTCTCCGTACCCGCGTCCTCGTGGAGGGTGGACCCGCCGCGGTTCGCGAGCCGATCCTGCTCATTCACGGTGTCGGTGGCTGGGCCGAGAACTGGCGGCCGGTCATGGCCGCTCTTGCCGCGACCGGTCGTCAAGTGATCGCGCTCGATCTGCCGGGCTTCGGGCAGAGCGAGAGGCCCCGGCGCGTTCGCTACTTCGGGCCCGACGAAGCGTTCTACCCGCGCTTCGTCATCGCCGCGATGGATGTCCTCGGAATCGAGCGAGCGCACATCGCGGGCAACTCGATGGGTGGCGCCGTCGCGTACATGACCGCAGTGACCGCACCGACGAGGACCCGCTCGCTCATCCTCGTGGCGCCGGGTGGACTCGGGCGCGACGTAGCGTTCTTTCTCCGCGCGTGCTCGCTGCCGGGATTCGGCCTCGTCGCGCGGCTGCTGCCCCGACCCCGCGGCGCCGTACGTGAAGGTCTGCGCACATGCTTCTACGACGCGGGACGAATCACGCCCGAGCTGTACGCGGAAGCGGAGCGCTACGGGAGCAGCTCGTTCCCCGAGTTCGTGCGCGCGCTGTCCGCTGGTGTGGGGATTCGCGGCGTGCGTCGCTCGTTGCGCGACGCGTGGGTCGCGCGAGCGTCGCTCTACGCGGGCCCGGCGCTCGTGGTGTGGGGCCGCGAGGACTTCGTGCTCCCGCTGCGCCATCTTGCCGACGTGCACGCGACCCTGCCCCAGGCGCAGATCGCGCTGATCGAGCGCTGCGGTCACATGCCTCAGGCGGAGCGTCCCGAGGAGTTCCTTGCGGCGACCCTGCCATTCCTCGAACGGGCGGAGCAAGCCGCGGCGGCCTAGTGGCGCGGAACTGGCACCATTGAAGTGGATGAAGACGGGCACACGCCCCGACATCGCGGTCACCACTCCTACCGCGAAGCTCCGCCTCAGTGCTCCGGACGTCCTCGCTGACTACCGGCTCGCCGTGCGCAGCCGGGCCGCGAGCGAGCTTTCCCGGCGCGAGGTCCTGGTCGGAAATGCCCCCTTTGGCATCTCCGGCGAGGGCAAGGAGGTCGCCCAGCTCGGGATGGCTCACGCCTTCCGCGCGGGTGACTGGCGGTCCGGCTACTACCGCGATCAGACGTTCATGTTCGCGGTCGGCCTGGCCGACCTGTCTCAATATTTCGCGCAGCTTTACGCCGACCCCGACGTGATCCGCGATCCCAACTCGGCAGGACGACAGATGCTCAGCCACTTCGCAACCCGGACCCTCGACGAGCACGGCCGGTGGAAGGACCTGCTCGCTTCGGGGCAATCCGCCTCGGAGCTTTCCCCTGTGGCGGCGCAGATGCCGCGCTCGGTCGGGCTCGCATGGGCGTCGAAGCTCTACCGCGAATCGCCGGCCCCGCGCAGCGTCTCGCGCGGCTTTTCCCACAACGGCGAGGAGGTCTGCTTCGCCACCATCGGCAACGCAGGCACCAGCGAGGGCGTTTTTTGGGAGAGCCTCAACGCCGCCGGTGTCCTTGAGATCCCGCTCGTGATCTCGGTGTGGGACGACGGCTATGGCATCTCCGTGCCGAACGAGTTCCAGACGACGAAGGGCTCGATCTCGGCGGTGCTCGAGGGATTCCGGCGGGAGAAGAGTGGAAGCGGTCTCGATCTGTACACGGTGAAGGGCCACGACTACGTGGCGTGTTGCGACGTCTATCAGATCGCGGTCGAGCGCGCGCGGCGCGATCACATCCCGTCGGTCGTTCA
>DATLPP010000238.1:0-5305 GCA_035535615.1 Candidatus Udaeobacter sp. | reverse complement strand
GCGATGTGATTGACCCCGTCGATGTCGCAGCCGAGACCGATCTGGTCGACCGGCATGATCGCCTTCGTCTTCTTCGTGATCCGCCTCTCGATATCGGCGGCGTCAGCGTTGAACGTGCGCGGATCGATCTCGCAGAAAACGACCGTCGCTCCCGTGTAGAGGATCGCGTTCGCCGAAGCGATGAACGTGAACGAAGGGACGATCACTTCGTCGCCGGGCCCGACGCCGATCGTCGCGAGCGCGAGGTGAAGGCCCGTCGTGCACGAGGTCGTCGCGACGCCGTGCTTCGCCCCGACGTACGCGGCGACCGCCTTCTCGAACTCCGCGACCTTGGGTCCCTGGGTCACCCATCCGCTCTTGATCGACTCGTAGGGCGCACGCGCCTCTTCCTCGGTGAGCGCGGGCTTCGTGATCGGCACGGACATTTTTTTCAGCGATGCGATGGCCATCTTCGGACTCCTCTACGCCGTCTGCTTGGGTTTCGCTGCGAGAGACTCGCGCCGCCATGCGATGAGCTTTTTCACTCCGTCTTGAAGGTCGGTGCTCGCGGTGAATCCAAGCAGCACTTTTGCTCGGCGCGGGTCCCCGTAACGACGGGCTGGAAGCGCTCCAGCCGGTTGCGGACGGTACTCGACGCCGACGTTGCTTCCGGTGATATCCAGAAGGATGGCCGCGAGATCGCTCATGCGGGTCTCGATGCCGCTGCAAATGTTGACGACGTCGTCGATCGTTTTGGTATCGCAGGCGAGAAGGTTCGCGCGCGCGACATCTCCGACGTAGATGAAGTCGACCGAGGCCGAGCCGTCCCCGAACAGCACGAGCGGCTTGCCCTGGTCGATGAGGTCGAGCCACTTGACCATCACTTCGACGTACGGCGAGCGGATGTCCTGACGGGGGCCGTAGACATTGAAGTAGCGGAGGATCGTCGTCGGCAGGCCGGTGGCATGGGCGAACGCCCGTGCCATCTGCTCGTTCGCGACCTTCGCCGCGCCGTAGACCCGGGTCCCGCCGACCGGGTGGTCCTCGTCGTACGGGAGGCGGATCGGGTCGCCGTAGACGACCGCGGACGACGCCAGCACCACCCGTCGCACCTTCGCATCGGAGGCGGCCTCGAGGACGTTGAATGTGCCGTCCACCATCACTTCCTGGCATTCGCGCGGATTCTCCTGGCAGCGCGTCCAGCGGAGCGCCGCCTGGTGGAAGACGAGATCGGCGCCGTCGATGTTCGCGCGAACCGCGTCGCGGTTCCGGATGTCTATCTCGACGAGCCGCGCGCGGCCGGTCGCGAGCGCACCCGCGATGTTCGTGGGGTCGCCGCGCAGAAGCATGTCGATCGCGATGACTTCCCGGGCACCGGCCGCGAGCGCGCCGTCGACGACGTGCGATCCGATCGTCCCTGCGCCGCCGGTGACGATGACGCGCGCGCCCGAAAGGCCGCTCACACGGTCTTCTTGGTGAGGCTCATCGTGAGATGGGTGAAGCCTCGATCTTCCGCCCCGAGGTCCGAGACCCGCTTCGCCAGCCCCTGATGCGCGTCTGCCGCGGCAACGTTGGGGTCGTCGTCTGGTACATCGAAGACGACGACCCACTTTGAATTCTGCTTGCTGATCCGCGCGCCCATCTCATCGTCGATGAGGCGCTCGATCGCGCTGAGGGCCCCGTTCACCGTTTCGAACGCGAACGCGTGCTCCACTCGCGCGCCGGTCCCGAAAAGGGGCGATGCGATCCCGTTCGCTTCGCCGGCCTCGAGCGGGACCACGGTGAATCGCGCCGGATCCATCCCCGCCTTGCGCAGAGCGTCGACGATCGTCGGATCGAGCGGCGTTGTGTCACCGGCCGCCCGCGGCACCAGACGGTACTTGTTCGTCTTACCGCCGAATGGGCTCACGCTTTTTGCTGCGGATCCTTCCGGTAGCGCAGCAGCTTCGCGGGGACGCCCGCGACGATCGCGTAGTCGGGCACGTCGGCCGTCACGACGGCACCGGCGCCGACGACCGCGCCCTGCCCCACCGTGACGCCGGGAAGGAGCACAGCGTTCACGCCGATGTCGGCCCAGTTGCCGACGCGCACCGGCTTGATCACGAGGTCGGTCTGGATGATCGGCACGTCGATCGGATCGCCGGTATGTTCGCTTCCCAGGACCTTCGCGCCCGGACCCCAGCCGACGTATTCGCCGACCTCGAGGTCGCGGCAGTCGAAGTAGCTCTGCGGGCCGATCCAGGTGTGCGCGCCGATCGCGCAGCGGCCGTCGTGCCGGCCCTGCAGGAACGTCTGATTGCCAAGGAAGACGGCGTCGCCGATCTCGAACGTATGCGGGTGCAGGACCAGCACACCGAGTCCGATCCGCACGCCATCGCCGAACGATTTACAGAGGGCTCGCATGAGCATGCGGCGCTGCCGGGCCCCGTCGGCGCTGTCGACGAACGACGCGGCCGCGTAGCGTTCGACGAGCGTCTCGCGCGGTTCGCGCTCCTGAAGGCGCGCGGATTCGGCGACCTCCTCGGCCGGATCCTTCGTGACCTGCTGAACTCCGTGGACCGCCTTGACGACGCGCGAGCTCAATTGCCCTTCATGAACGAACGCACCGAATCGGCGACGCGCTCGAGCTGCTCGTCGGTGAGCTCCGCGAACATCGGCAGCGAGAGCACCTCGGATGCGACCCTCTCGGTGATCGGCATGTCGCCCTGGCGATAGCCCAGGAACTGCGCCGACTGCTGCAGGTGGATCGGAACCGGATAGTGGATCTGGGTACCGATCCCGCGCTCGCCGAGGTACTTCCGCAGATCGTCGCGCCGGCCGCCCTTCACGCGGATCGTGTACGTGTAGAAGACATGGCGGCGGATGTCGGCCGGGATCTCCGGGACGATCACCCCACTGTCCTTTAGACGCTCGTCGTACATCCGCGCGAGCTCGCGCCGGCGGGTGTTCCACTGATCGAGCCTCTTGAGCTTGACCCGCAGGATGGCGGCCTGGATCTCGTCCAGGCGGGCGTTGTATCCGACGACCGGGTGGTAGTAGCGCGTCGACTGCCCGTGCTCGCGCAGGGCGCGGAGCTCCTCGGCGAGGCGATCGTCGTTCGTGGTGATGCCCCCCGCTTCTCCGTATGCACCGAGGTTCTTCGAGCAATAGAACGAGAAGCAGTTCACGCGACCGCCCGTCCCGGCCTTCTTCCCGTCATCGAGAAACGCGCCGTGGGCCTGCGCGGCGTCCTCGATGATCGTGATGTTCCGGTCCTGCGCGATCTGGCGGAGCGGCTTGAGGTCGACGGCCCGCCCGTACAGATGCACCGGAATGATCGCCTTCGTGCGGGGCGTGATCGCAGCCGCGACGGCCGCCGGATCGATGAGCATGCTGTTCTCGTCGATCTCGACGAGGATCGGCCGGGCGTTCGCGTACAGGATTGCCTCGACGGTCGCGAAGAAGGTATGCGACACGGTGATGACCTCGTCGCCACCGGAGACGCCGCAGGCGCGGATCGCGAGCTGAAGCGCATCGGTGCCGCTCCCGACGCCGATCGAGTGTTTGGTTCCGATGTATGAGGCGAACTCGTTGTCGAAGGCTTTCACGTTCGGACCGATCGTGAGCTGCATGCTCTCGAGCACCTCGTCGATCGCATGGCGGACCTCGTCGCGGATCGTCGCGTATTGCGCCTTTAGATCGACGAGCGGGATTTCCTGTGTGGCGACTGCGGTCATGACGTCGTTGCTCCCTCTTTCTTCTGCCTTTGGGGGCGCTCCGGCAAGTCCTTGAGCCACGCGTACGCGTGCGGATATATGCCCACGAAGCACGCGAGGTCGCGAATGTCCTCTTTGAGCTGCACCGCGGGGTTGCCCGCCCATACCGTGCGCGGCGGAACGGTGTGGCGCACGACGCTGCCCGCCCCGACGAGGGCGTCCTCGCCGATCTCGACGCCCGGCAGGACCGTGCTGTTGGCCCCGATGCGCGCGCGCCGGCGAACGATCCCGCCCTTCACGCAGTCGAGGTAGGCCGGGCACTGCGGGTGCGGGTCGTCGGTGAACACCACGTGCGGCCCGAGGAACACGTCGTCGTCGATCTGCGTGAGCTCGAGGAAGCACCCGGTGTGGATGCGCACGCGCGAGCCGACCCTATTCCCGAACTCCAATGACGCATGTGTTCCGACCGAAACGTCGTCGCCGATGACGTTGTCCTCGCGGATCGACGCGCCCTGCCCGGTCTGGAGGCGCGCGCCGATGCGGGTTCCGGCATAGATGGTGGTGAACGGGCGGATCACCGCGCCGGGTCCGATGACGAGCTCGAGCTCGCCCTCCTTCTTTCCGCGCGGCGCGCGCCCGATGATCGTGTACTCGCCGACGATGCTTCCCTCACCCAGCCGGACGTTCGGCGCGACGAACGCCGTCGGGTGAACGGTCGTCGTCATGCGCGCACGGCGTCGAGCCGATAGGCGACGCGCGCGCCGCCCGACCGGAGAGAGCGCATGGCGAGCTCGAGCACGCGCACGACCACGAGGCCGGCCTCGCCGTCGGTCCGCGGCTTCTTGCCGTCGCGCACGCAGTCGATGAAGTGACGCATCTCGACCTGCAGCGCCTCGGTCATCGGCACCCGCGGACTGTGGATGTCGCCGGCGCGGTAGCTGCGTCGAAGCTCATCTGCCTCGAGCTTGTCCACACCCTGGTCGTAGATCTTCACCTTCTCGACGGACTGATTGTCGTCATAGATGACCATCTTTTGCGAACCGATGACGGTCATCGTGCGCAGCTTGCTTGGCGCGAGCCACGAAAGGTGCGCGTGCGCGATCGCACCCGATGGGAAGCCGATCATGAGGAACACAACATCCTCGATGTCCGGCTGCGCGAAGCACGCACCCGAGCACTGGACCCACTCCGGCTCCTCATCGAGCCAGTAGAGCGTGATTGAGACGTCGTGCGGCCCCAGGTCCCACAACACGTTGGTGTCGAACTGATGCAGGCCGAGGTTCACGCGCTGGCTGTCGAGATAGTGCACGTCGCCGATCCCGTTCGAATCGAGGATGCCCTTCACGACCTCAACGGCCGGGTTGTAGACGAACGTGTGGCCAACCATGAGCGTCTTCGCGGCCCGCTCGCCGGCGCGCACGATCGCTTCGGCGTCGCTCACCGATTGCGCGAGCGGCTTCTCGACGAAGACGTGCTTCCCGGCGGCGAACGCCTCCTCGGCGAGCTTCCGATGCGTGCGGACAGGCGTGACGATGCAGATGGCGTCGATCGAGGGGTCATCGAGGAGCTCGCGGTAGTTGGTGGTCACACGCACGGCGGGAAAGCGCTTGCGAATGGCTTCGAGCTTCTCC
>DATLPP010000237.1:0-4856 GCA_035535615.1 Candidatus Udaeobacter sp. | reverse complement strand
AGTCAGGCGGCGTGCGAAGCCCATACGGAGAAAGCCATTGCCTGACGTTGCTCTCCTAATCGACTGGGAGAACGTCTACTACACCCTTCGCCAGCACACGACGGGCCCGCTGCCGTCAACACTTTCGATCCTGCAGGCGATCCTGCAAAAAGCCGCCGAGTTCGGACCGGTCCGCGTGAAGCTCGCGATCTTCGGTCAGGAGGTCGCGACGCAGGACGACACGCTCCTCATGTCCCTGGAGTTCACGGGCATGGAACCCATTGCCGTCGCGCAGCGCATGAGCGGCCGACTACTCAAGGGGCGTTCCGACGCGGTCCTCATCACGAGGGCGCTGAAGCTCCTTTACAAGGACCGCCAGGACATCGACTACTGGTTCATCGTCTCGGGGGACCGCGACCTCAATGCGCTCTGCAAGGCGATCAAGGACGAAGACAAGCACGTCTACCTCATTGCCGGCGACAAGTCGCTCGCGAACGAGCTGCGCGACTCGCCCTACCTTCGCGACGACGTCTTCCTCCTCGAGGACCTGATCCCGCAGGCGCGCTGGACTCGCGCGGCCCTCCGCGCGGATGACACGCAGGTCGACAAGCCGCAACCTCCCGCCGATGCGCTCCGGCGTACACCGCAGCGACGCGGCCGCGTCCCCGTCCGAGCGAGGACCGAGCCGCACGTCCCGGCCGTCGTTCCGACGGCATCGCCGGAGTCCGATAAGGAGCAGCGGCGTCTCGCCGTGCTCCTTCTCGACCAGCTCGTGGCTCTGCATGCGCGCGCGATGTCACGCGGCGATTTCGTCACGAGCGTGGTCCCGCTCTCTGAGAAGGAGGCGTCGAGCGTCCTCGAACAGCGGATAGACGCCGGCGTCGAGCAGGGCAGCGTCCTCGCGAAGCTCGAGGGGCGCGCTCGCGCGAAGGCCAAGCAGATGCTCGCGCCGAACATGTCTGCACCGCTCGTCGCCGAGACCATCTTTCACCTCGTCCGGGTGCTCCGCCGCATCGACACGGTGACGAGCAAGGACACGCGCCGTATCCCGGCGGTCGAGGCCGTCCTCGATCCGCTCTCGCGCGCCGATCAGCCCGGCGGCCTCGCGCGTGGCCGCTCGCAGCGCCGTCTTCTTCTCGAGACGCTGTTCAGCATCGCGGAGGAGCGCGGCGCCATACAGACGGAGCAGGTGGAGCGCGACGGCCGGCAGATCACGATGTGCTGGCTCGCCGAGGGCCATCCGCTCGTCGTGTACGCGCGTCAGCCCGCGGCATCGATCGTCCATCTCTTCAACTTCGTCGCATCGACGCGCCCGAAGGGAGAACGCATCGACTGGGTGAACCACGCGCTCTTTGCCGAGCTCCTCTCGCGTGTCGAGGGCGACGCCCTCGAGTCGACCATGCGCCGGGCCGTCGAGCGTGGGGTTATGCGCGCCGAAGAACACGGGAAGAAGTCCGGCTTCGTGATCGACCAGGGGCACGAAGAGGTGCGCACGGTCCTCGGCGAGTTCGACCGCCTGAATGGCGAGGCCCGGCCGGCACCGGCATCGCCGTCGGGCGAGGTCGCGGCGCTTCCGGCGCCAACAGCGGCGAGCCCGGTTGAGGCGGCGGCGATCTCGGCCGATGCGGCGGCGGTTCCACGCAAGCGGACGCGCCGAGGACGCCGTGGCGGACGCGGCCGCCGGGGTAGCGGACTCGGTCCGAAGAAGGCCGCGACGGGAGAGGCCGCCGACTGAACCGCGACTTCTGGAAATACTGGATCGGCGAAACGATCTCGAACTTCGGGAACTCGATCACGCAATTCGCGCTGCCCCTCATCGTGTTCAAGCTCACCGGCTCGGCCCTCGCGCTCGGGGCGACGCTCGCGATCTTCACGGCGCCTCAGCTCTTCTTTGGACTGGCTATCGGCGCATGGACCGATCGCACCGATCGCAAGCGGCTGATGATCGTCGTGGATCTGCTGTCGGCGGTGACGATCGCGTCGGTGGCCGTCGCGTCCGGCGTGGGGCTCCTCTCGCTCTGGTGGATCTACTCCGTCGTGTTCGTGTCGTCGACGCTTTCGATCTTCTTCGTCGCAGCTGAGTTCGGCGCGATACCGAGCCTCGTCGATTCAGCGGAGCTGGTGAGCGCGAACGGTCGGATACAGGCGAGCTTCGCGGCGGCCTCCGTTCTCGGACCCCTCGCGGCCGGCGCTCTCCTCGTGTTCGTTCCCGTCGAAGCAGTCCTGCTCATCGACGCCGTCTCGTTCGTGGCCTCGGCCGTGATGCTGTCTCTAATCGCCCGGCCCTTCAACGCCCCCATCACAAAGCGCGCAACAAGCATCCGCCAGGACGTCGTCGAGGGTCTGCGCTATGTCCTATCCCACCCCGTCCTGCGGAACATTTCGTTGATGATGGCGTTGATCAACATGGTCGGCGCGACGGTCTTCGCCCAGCTCGTGCTCTTCGCGAAGCAGGCGCTGCGCGCCGAGGACAGCGAGGTCGGTCTTCTCTTCGCGGCCGGCGGCGCCGGGGTGGTCGTGCTCTCGCTCGCGGCGGGTCCGCTGCGGAAGCGTTGGTCCTTCGGCAATGTCGCGCTCGGCGCTCTCATGCTCTCCGGTCTCCTGACCGTGGGATTCGCGTACACCGACTCGCTCTGGGTGGCGATCGTTCTCTGGGCCCTCGTGTCGGGTCTCGGGATCCTGTTCAACATCAACACCGGATCCCTCCGGCAGGCGATCGTCCCGAACCAGATGCTCGGCCGCGTAATAAGCATCGCGATGGTGCTTGCGTGGTCAGCGAACCCGATCGGCGCGCTCGCCGGCGGTCTTTTCATCGAGCGTACCGGCGACGTCCGTCTGATCTACGCGGTCATTGGGATCATCACGTTCCTCATCGCCTTCGTATTTCGAGTCGCCAGTCCCCTGGGACGGGCCGAGCGTTATCTGACGCCGGCGACCACGCCGGCCGACTGACAGAGAACTAGAACGGGATCTCGCTCATCGATTGCCGCTCGGGGACCTGCGGGCTAAGACCGAGCGATTCCGCGTACTGCAGGTACGTCTGGATCGATGCCACGACGACCCAGCCGTCGATGCCGATCAGGTCGATGCCGGCGACCGACACGCGGCCCCAGCCGTCGATGATGATTCCTTTATCGAGCACCCGATCAAGCACATCGATGAAATTGCCGCGTGCGAGGTCGCCCTCTCTTCGCATGCCTCAAGGGTGCGCGAGTCCGAGGCCAATATTCGGGACAAACGACGCAAAGCCGAGTCGGCGGGACAACAGATCGATGACGATTCGTCATGGGGCACCCTTGCTGCTCGCGTTTGCACCGGAGGCGTGGCGTGGAGAAGACCCTCGGACACTCACAGGCAGAGGCTCGCAAGGTCGTCCTCGTTGTCGAGGATGAACCCGCGATCGGTCAGCTGATCGCCGACGCGATCTCGGACGAGCCCGGCTATTTCGCCATTCATGTCGCCGGGCCCACGGCTGCGCTCGAGGCGACGCAACACGTGACCCCGGACGTGATGGTCGTCGACGTCCGGCTCCCGGGGATGTCGGGGTTCGAGCTCTACGACCAGCTCAAGAAGGATCCCCGGACAAGCAACATTCCGGTGCTGTTCGAGACGGCGAGCGGAGTGGACGCGATTGGTGAATTCCGCCGCCGCGGTATCGCGACCTACGTGAAGAAGCCGTTCGACCTGAACGAGATCGTCGCGTACGTGAAACGCCTCGCGACCGGACCTAGTGCGGGCTCGCGGCCCGCGTCCGCTCTGCCGCCACGCGCCTGACTTCGTCTTCAGTCGCCTGCGAGCTCTTCATAAGCTTGGCAAAGGTCTCACGATCGAGTGCCATGAGCTCCAGTGACGTTCGCGCCCGGACGGTCGCGGTCCGCGGAGCGTCGTTCAGGAGACCGCTCTCGCCAAAATAGTCGCCGGGGCCGAACCGATTGATGACGACCTGCGAACCATCGGGTCCGCGGTGCGACGCCTCAGCTTCGCCTTTGATGACCATGTAGAAGCGATCCGCCGCATCGCCTTCCTTCAACACGATGTCGCCAGGTGCGAAGACCACGAGCTCGGCCTTGCTGGCGGTCTGCGCGACAACGTCCCGCGGCTCCGACGGAAACGCGCGCTCGAGATCCTTGAGCTCCTCGATGTACCGCTCGGCGTGGAGGACCGCGGTCGTGGCGTCGCCCACCGCCGTGGTGATCTGCTTCGCGAGCTGGGCCCGCGTGTCGCCCGCCGCGTAGACACCAGGGATGCTGGTGCGCATGTACTGGTCGGTGATGAGGTAGCCGTTCTTGTCGTGGTCGATGTGCTCTTTGAAGAGGTGCCGGCCGACCGGCTTGAAGCCGATGAAGACGAAGACGCCTTCGACCTTCACGCGCTCGATCCTGCCGTCGCGCTCGACATCGATCCATTTGACGTCGCCGTTGCCCCCGATCTCGGTGACCCGCGCCGGCGTGATGGGCTCGACCTTATCCATCTTGAGAAGACGGTCCTGAAGAATGGCTTGGGCCCGGAACTCATTGCGCCGGTGGACGACGTAGAGCTTCTTGGCGAAACGCGTGAGGAAGAGCCCTTCCTGGAAGGCCGAGTCGCCCCCGCCGATGATCGCGAGATCCGCACCCTTGAAGAAGGCTCCGTCGCAGACCGCGCAGTAGGACACCCCGCGGCCGTGGTATTCCTTTTCGCCGGTGACGCCGAGCTTGGTCGGCTCGCCGCCCACCGTGACGATGACGGCGTACGCCGAAAGCTCGGTCCCGTCCTCGAGCGTCACGATCTTCCGGTCGCCGTCGGAGCGAATCTCCTTCACCGGCTTGTACGTGTCGATCTTGAGACCGAATTTGAGTGCGTGGTCGGCCATCTTCCGGGCGAGCTCGGCGCCCGTG
>DATLPP010000236.1:0-11587 GCA_035535615.1 Candidatus Udaeobacter sp. | reverse complement strand
ACGATGCTGCTCGGGCTCGGGCTGCTCGCCCCCGCGGTGCTGCTCGTGTACCGGCAGCCCGACCTCGGCACCAGCCTCGTGTTCATCGCCATCTTCTTCGGGATCGCGTTCCTCGCGGGCGCGCGGATCTGGCAGCTCGTCGCGCTCGTCGCGATCGCGGCGGCGTCGTTCCCCGTCGTCTGGTCGCTCCTCCAGGACTACCAGCGTGCGCGGCTATCGGCGTTCCTCGATCCGTACGCCGATCCACAGGGAGCCGGCTGGAACATCATCCAGTCGCTCATCGCCGTGGGATCGGGCGGGGCGACCGGGAAGGGACTCACGGCCGGCACCCAATCGCCTCTTGGATATCTGCCGATCGCGGAGTCCGACTTTGTCTTCTCGGGTCTTGCGGAAGACCTCGGTTTCGCGGGCGCCGTGATCCTGTTCGCCCTGTACATCGTGCTGCTCATCGCTGCTTTGCGGGTGGCGCTCGGCGCGAAGGATCCGTTCGGAATGCTGATCGGCGCAGGGATCGCGACGATGCTCCTCTTCCAGATCTTGGTGAACGTCGGTATGGCCATCTCGCTCATGCCGGTGACCGGCATCCCGCTTCCGTTCATCTCGCACGGCGGCAGCTCGCTCGTCTCGATCTGCTTCGCCCTCGGTGTCCTGCAATCCATCTCGATGCGTCGCGAGCCCGAGGGCCCTTAGTCCGTATACTTTTCAGCGAACGGCCACGAACGGGACCAGTACGCGCATCCCTCGAGCGAAGAGAGCCGGCGGTTGGTGCAAGCCGGCGTCGTGGGAGCGCGGAACTCGCCCGGGAGCCGCGGGAGCGAACGGTTAGACCCTAACTCCCGCCGGGGTCACGCCCGTTATCAGCGTGCTCGAGCGGAGAGCATCGGGGCTGTGGCGCAGTGGGAGCGCATCACACTGGCAGTGTGGGGGTCGCGGGTTCGAATCCCGCCAGCTCCACGCGGCGAAGCCGCGGACACGATGCCCTCAATTGGGGTGGTACCACGGAGGTCTTTCGTCCCCTGGGATGGAAGGCCTTATTTATTTCCTGAAAGGAGGTCGAATGACGAGCGAATTGGACAAGCGGATCGATCGCTACACGCCGGCCGCCATTGAAGAGAAGTGGCGCGAGCGCTGGGCCTCGTCCGGCCTCCACAACACGCCGGACGTTTCGGATAAGCCGAACTTCTACTTCCTGACCATGTTCCCGTACCCGTCGGGCGAGATCCACGTGGGTCACTGGTACGCGTTCGCGCCGCCGGATGCGGCCGCGCGATTCCTGCGCATGCGCGGACACAACGTGCTCTTCCCAATGGGCTTCGACGCTTTTGGGATCAATGCCGAGAACGCGGCTATCGACCGCGGGATGCACCCGGCGGTGTGGACCGAAAAGAACATGGCCCATATGCGCGAGCAGTTCAACCGCATGGGCGCCGCGATCGATTGGCGCCGCGAAGTCGTCACGTGCTACCCGGAGTACTACCGCTGGAACCAGTGGATGTTCCTGAAGCTGTTCGAGAAGGGCCTCGCATACCGGGGCGAGGCGCCGGTCAACTGGTGCCCGCGCGACGAAACGGTGCTGGCGAACGAGCAGGTCATCAATGGGCGATGCGAGCGGTGCGACACGCTCGTCGTGAAGCGTCAGATGACGCAGTGGTTCTATCGGATCACGCAGTACGCCGATGAGCTGCTCAAGTTCGAGGGACTCGACTGGCCGGAGCGCGTGCGCGTGCTGCAGACCAACTGGATCGGGCGCTCGGAGGGCGCGGAGCTCGCCTTTCCGGTCGAGGGCAATTCGGGTGACGAGATCCGCTTCTTCACGACGCGGCCGGACACGATCTACGGCGCGACGTTCATGGTGCTGGCGCCCGAACACCCGCTCGTCGCGAAGATCACCGCGCCGGCGAAACGCGCGGAGGTCGAGCGCTACGTCGAGAGCGCCCGCAACATGGCCGAGATCGAGCGCACTTCCACGGAGCGCGAGAAGACCGGCGTGGACATCGGCGCCTTCGCCCGCAACGTCTTCACCGGCGAACGCATCCCGATCTGGATCGCCGACTACGTCCTCGCGACGTACGGGACCGGCGCGATCATGGCCGTCCCCGGCCACGACGAGCGCGACTTCGCGTTCGCGACGAAGTACCGCCTCGAGATCCGCGAGGTCGTCTCACCGGACGGCAAAGAGCACGACCATTTGGACGCGCCGTACATGGGCGAGGGGATCATGGTCCGGAGCGGTCCGGTCAGTGGCAGGCGCACCGACGACGGAAAGAAAGCCGTCGCGGATGAGGCGAAGAAACGTGGCATCGGTGGCCCGTCCGTCATCTATCGCCTGCGCGACTGGCTCATCTCGCGTCAGCGGTACTGGGGAACGCCGATCCCGATCGTGCATTGCGAGCGGTGCGGCCCGGTCCCGGTGCCCTACGAGCAGCTCCCGGTCGTGCTGCCACGCGACGTCGAGTTCACCGGACGCGGCGGTTCGCCGCTGACCCACGTCGCGTCGTTCGTGAATACGACGTGCCCGAAGTGCGGCGGACCGGCGCGCCGAGATACGGACACGCTGGACACGTTCGTCGATTCGTCCTGGTACATGTATCGCTACGTCGATCCGAAGTACGACAAGGCGTTCATGAACAAGGACGCCGGGAAAAAGTGGCTTCCGGTGCAGCAGTACACGGGCGGCGTCGAGCACGCGATCCTGCACCTTCTGTACATGCGCTTCATGGCGAAGGCGCTGCGCGATCTCGGCGAGGTCTGGTTCGACGAACCCGCGCTCCGCTTCCGCTACCAGGGGAACATCGTGTTCAGGGGCCGGAAGATGTCCAAGTCCCGCGGGAACGTGGAGACTCCGGACGCCTATGTCGAGAAATACGGCGCGGACACGCTCCGCCTCTTCATGATGTTCATGGGCCCGTGGGTCGACGGCGCCGACTGGAACGCCTCCGGCATCGAGGGCGTGCACCGGTTCCTGCGACGCGTGTGGGAGCTGACCCAGTCCGATACAGAGGCGTCAGGCTCGCGCGATGCCGACGTCGACCGCGCCGTACATCGCACGATCGCGAAGGTCACCGATGACCTTCAGACGTATTCGTTCAACACGGCGGTCGCCGCGATGATGGAAATGTCGAACGTTCTTCAGCACGCGAGCGGTCCGAGTCGCGACGAAGGCGTGGCAACCTTGCTGCTGCTGTTGGCCCCCTTCGCGCCGTACATGACCGAGGAGCTCTGGGAGCGCCGAGGCGGTCGCGGGTCCATCCATCGGCAGAGCTGGCCGACGTACGATCCGAAGATCGCGGCGCCAAAGGAGGTCACCCTGGTCCTCCAGATCGACGGCAAGGTCCGCGATCGGGTGACCGCGCCTGCCGGAATCGCGCAACCGGCCGCGGAGAAACTGGCAATGGAGAGTCCCAAGGTGAAAGCCGCACTTGATGGTCGACGGATCGAGCGAACGATCTTCGTTCCCGACCGCCTCGTGAACATCGTCACGCGGCAATCCTCGTGACCGCGGAGATCCGCCTGGCGGCACTGTGCGACCACGCCCTCGTGGGCCAGGACGGCAAAGTCAGCCTCATGGGGATCTTCCGGAACATCTCCGTAAGCGGGCTGCCCGCGCAGCACCCGCGCATGTTCGTCGTGGCGATCCTCGGGCTTGAGGTCGGCGCGCACACCGTCAAGGTCCGACTCCTGCGGCCCGACGGGCAGCAAGCCATGCCCAACCCCCCCGAGATCTCCGTCCACGCGGTCGCCGGCCAGGATGTGAACGTGATCGTCGAGCTGAACAACATGAGCTTCACGAGCTACGGGACGCACAAGTTCGACCTCGAGGTCGACGGCAGCTCCATCGGGGGCCTGCCGGTCGCGATCGTCCAGATGCAGCAGCAGCAACAGGGCCGCCGCACGAATTGACGACAGGCTGTCGTCAAAAATGACGACAGCTTTGATGCGTTGCGCGTCTATGCACGACGTCTTGTGACGCTCACCCTCCGCACATGCGCAGACCCATCCTCATCCTGGTCGCCGTCGGCGCGGTCGCGATCGGCGCTCTCACCATCGCCCGGGTGCATGGTGGCGACGGTCAGCCGGTCGTGGTTGTCGAGGACACTCCGGCGCCGACGCGCTCGCCCGAGCCGCCGATCGTCGTGGACGTCGCGGGCGCGGTCGCCCATCCGGGCGTGTATCGACTGGGCGCGGGCTCGCGAGTCGCTGACGCCCTGACCGCGGCAGGCGGTGCGACAGACGAGGCCGATCTCTTTGCGCTCAACAAAGCGGCGCCGGTCCGTGACGGCCAGCGCATCTACGTACCCCGACCGGGCGAGACGGTGCCAGCGGGCAGCGCCGGAAGCGACGCGCAGCTCAAGATCGACGTGAATCACGCGACGGCCGCGGAGCTCGAGGCTCTTCCCGGGATCGGACCCACGATCGCCGCGCGGATCGTGCGCTCGCGGGGCGGTCATCCTTTCACGCGGATCGAGGAGCTTCAAACACGGGGCCTCGTGACGGCGCGTGTCTTCGCCGACATAAAGGACATGGTCACGACGCGGTGACCCCGGTCCTCAGGGCGCCTCTCCTTCCTGCGGCTGGCGGCGCGGTCTGCATCGCCCTCGCGGTACAGCTCGCCCCACTCGCCGGTATCTCGCTCGCTGCGCTGCTTGCTGGCGTCTTCGCGATCCTCGCGATCGCGAGCGCCGACCGCGCGCGCCGACTGTGTTGGTGCGCGGCCGCGCTCGTCGCCGGGGTGTCAGGGATGGCCACGCTCCTCGGGCCCCTGCCGGACTTCGACCTGCGCCACGCGGGCCCGCTCGACAGCCTTCGCGAAGCACTTGCGGAACCGCTGCGCCGTCTGATCCCCGAGCCCGAGGGCGGCATCGTGCGTGGGATCGTTCTCGGGGAGCGCGCCGCTGTCGACGCCGACCTCGCCGCGGCCTTCGCGCGCAGCGGCACCTCACACCTGCTCGCGATATCCGGTTTCAACATGACCCTCGTCGCGGCCGCGGTCGCGCTTCTCGCGCGCGGTCGCGTGGGACCCACGATCACGGCCTTCATGACCGTCTCGTGCGTCCTCGCGTACAGCATCTTGGTCGGGCTCGCGCCGAGCGTGGCGCGCGCCGCGGTCATGGCGGTCGTCGCGTCGCTCGGTCTCGCGTTCGGTCGCCGACCGGCGACCGACAACGCACTCGCGCTCGCCGTCGCGACGATGGTCGGCATCGACGCGTCCGCGATCGGCGATGTTGGTTTTCTGCTCTCGGCGACCGCGACCGGCGGCCTCCTCTACCTCGGCGATCCTATTTCGCATCGGCTTGCCATCTTCCCGGGCGCGATCCGCGAGGGGCTTGCGACCACGCTTGCGGCGACGCTCCCGACGATTCCGATCATCGCCGCGGTCTTCGGTCGTGTCTCGCTCGTGTCGCCCCTCGCGAATCTCGTCGCCGTGCCCCTGTTTCCGCCGCTCATGGTCGCGGGCGCCGCGACGGCCGCGCTCGGCACGGTCTCCCTGGACCTCGCGCAGGTGCCGGGTCTCTTCGTCTACGCGCTCGCGTTCCTCTTGCGGATCGTCGTCGAGACGTCCGCGGCGCTGCCGCTCGCGTCGCTCGCCGTTCCCGACGGTCCGCTCGCCGGTGTCGCGTTCGGCGCTCTGGTCGCCCTCGCGCTGTTCTTCGGGCCCGCAGTGACGTCACGCCTGGTGCTCGCCATTCGCCGCCGGGTCAGGTGGCCTCGCCCCCCGGGCATTCCCCTTTCCAGACCCCGCGTGGCGCGGCGCGCGGTCTGGGCGAGCGCGGCGCTCGTCATCGCCCTCGTTGCCGGAAGCGCGGTCGCGGTTCTCTGGCCGACGACCTCCGGGATACGCGTGCGTGCCCTGGACGTCGGCCAGGGCGACGCCTATCTCGTCGAGTTCGATGGGACGACGCTCCTCATTGATGGCGGCCCCGACCCGACCAGGCTCCTCGCGGAGCTCGGCGCGAGCCTTCCTCCCTGGAAGCGCCGGATCGACGTCGTTGCGCTCACTCACGCGCACGCCGACCACGCCGACGGTCTCATCGGCGTGCTCGAGCGATATGAGGTCGGCCTCGCGATCGAACCCGTCGGGTTGAACCCGGGCACCGTCGCAACCGCATGGGCCGACCGCATCGCGCGCGCACACGTAGCGCGGCGCGCCGTCTCCGCCGGTGCGCGAATGCGCGTCGGCGGCGCGACGCTCGCGGTCCTCGCCCCCGACGGCGATCCACGCGTCGATGTCCCGTCTCTGGTGCTACGCCTCGAGCGTGGCTCGTTCTCGATGCTGTTCATGGGTGACGCGACCGAACAGGCGCAGTCCGATCTTCTCCTGAGCCCGGGGTCACTCGCCGCGCGCGTGTACGTTCCGCCTCATCACGGGGCCGCGAGCGCCTACGCGGTGCCCCTCGTCGACGCGGTTCGACCGAGCGCGGCGGTGATCTCTGTCGGCGCGCAGAACCGGTATGGTCATCCCACCCCCGAGACGCTCGCGGCCCTCGGTCGAGTCCCCACATACCGGACCGACCGCGACGGCACGGTGGAATTTGATCAAGGTGGCAATGCCCAGCTCGTCGTCCGTACCCACGCGAATGGTCTTCCTCCTCCACGGGGAGGATCCCTTCCGCACGCGCCTCCGCCTCGGTGAGCTCGCCGCCGCGCTGCTTGGGGGCGCACCCGGGGCGCCGACCGACCTGGCGACGATGGTCGAGCCGCGCCTCGGTGCGCTGCTCGGGATCACCCGTCACGACGCGCGGTTCGATACCGCCGGCGCGATCATGCTGTCGGGCCAGGCACAGGGACTTTTCGACGCCGTCGACGAAGCGCGCGTCGTCATCGTCGACCATGCCGAGGCGTTGAAGGAGCTGGATCTGATCGCTTCGTTCCCGCGGGAGGCGGCCCTCGTCCTCGTCGCGGTCGAACGGCTCCCGGCGGGTCGCGCGCGACGAGCACCGCAACGACCGAAGGCTCCTGGCGCGCCCGCGGCGAATCTGCTCGAAGCCGTCGAGGCCGCCGGCGGATCCGTCGAGCGCATCGAGCGTCTCGCGCCGGTCGACGTCAATGCGTGGATCTCAGCGCGCGCTCGCCTTCACGAGATCAAGCTCGACTCGGAAGCCGTCGCGACGCTCGCCGGAGCGGCGGGCAGCGATACCGAGCGCATCGAACAGGAGATCAAGAAGCTCGGCGCCTACGCCGGCAACGCGACCGTCACCGCGGCGGACGTGCGAACCCTGGTGAGCGGCGCGATAGAAGCGGACGTGTTCGAGCTCACGCAGGCGGTCGTCCGGAAGGACGCGCGGACCGCCGTGGCAACGCTCGAGCGCCTGTTGGCCGATGGCAACGCCGTACAGCAGATCCTGGCGCTCCTCCTCTGGCAATTCCGGGTGCTTCTCTTCGCATCGGCGATGCGGACGAATGCCGACGCCGAGCGAATGGCGAAGGCGATCCGCTCGAGTCCCTACGCGATACAGCGCGCCACCGCGTTTGCGCGTCGTGTCACGCGCGCGGACGTGCTCCGCGCGTACGAGGCGATCTACGCGGCGGACCAGGTCATCAAGACCGGACGCGCCGAATCGGACGTGGCGGCGTTGACTCTTTGCGTGCTCGACCTCTGCGGCGTGGCGAACGCGGATCTGCGCGACATGCTGCTCGTCGAGGCGCCCCGCCGCTAACGCTTGGTCGCGGCCTCCTCGGCCGTGTTCCGAACCGGCTTCGCTTCCTGCGTCTTGCGATAGTCCTCGAGGAACTTCTTCTGCCCGGCCGCGGTCAGCGGGTGCTCGAAGAGCATCTTCAGCACACCGAAGGGCATCGTCGCTATGTCCGCGCCAGCAAGAGCCGCTTGAGTGACGTGCATCGGGTTCCGGATCGACGCGGCGAGGACCTTCGTTTTGATCTCCTGCTGCCGGTACGCGGCAACGATGTCCGCAACGACGCGCATCCCGTCCTCGTTGATGTCGTCCAGGCGTCCTGCGAACGGGCTCACGATGTACGCGCCGATCGCGGCGGCGAGAAGCGCCTGGTTGACCGAGAAACAGAGGGTGACGTTGATTCGGGTTCCCTCCCCGGCGAGGACCTTGCCGGCCGCGAGGCCGTCGGGTGTGAGGGGGACCTTGACGATCACGTTCTTGTGCCACGTTGCGATCCGGCGGCCCTCGACGATCATGTCGTCCTTCTTCTCCGATACGACCTCCGCCGAAACGTTGCCGATGATCTGGCAGATGCGTTTGACCTGTTCCTCGTGGTCCTTCCCGGCTTTTGCGATCAGGGTCGGATTCGTGGTGACGCCGTCGACGACGCCCCAGGTGACCCCTTGCTCGACCTCTTCGTAGATGGCCGTGTCGAGGAAAAGCTTCATGTCGTTGGCAACTCCTGCAGCCGGGATGCCGCGTCAGCCGCGCGTCCGTTCGAGCGCGCGAACGATATCGCGGCGTCGATGAACGAAATGAACAGCGGATGCGGCCGGTTGGGTCGGGACTTGAACTCGGGGTGGTACTGGGTGCCGAGATAGAACGGGTGGTCGGGCATCTCCGCGATCTCCACGAGCCGGCCGTCGGGGGAGAGGCCTGTGAACCGCATGCCGTGGCTCTGGAGGAGCTCGCGGTATGCGTTGTTGAACTCGAAGCGATGACGATGCCGCTCGAGCACGATCGGTTGTCCGTATGAACGAGCGGCGACCGAACCGGGCTCCAGCACGCAGGGATAGCTACCGAGCCGCATGGTCCCGCCTTTGTCGCCGATGTCGCGCTGCTCGGGCAAAAGATCGATCACCGGGTGTGGCGTGAACGCATCGAACTCGGTCGAGTTCGCGTCGTTCGTGCCGAGGGCGGTGCGCGCGAGCTCGATGACCATGCACTGCATCCCCATGCAGAGTCCGAGCGTCGGGACCCGCCGCTCGCGACCGAAACGCGTCGCCTTCACCTTGCCCTCGATGCCGCGATACCCGAAGCCGCCGGGGACGACGATGCCGTCGAGCCCGACAAGCGGTTCGACGTCGTCGGACCGCTCGAGGTGCTCGCTGTCGATCCACTGGAGCTTCACGTCGCAGCCGGCTGCCCACGCGGCATGGCGTACCGCTTCCGCGACCGATAGGTACGCATCCGGCAGCTCGATGTACTTGCCGACGAGGCCGATCGTCAGCGGAATCCGCGCTCCGCGGATCCTGTCGGTGAGCGCCTTCCACTCGGTGAGGTCGGGCTCCTTCGCGGCGGACAGGCCGAGCTCCTCGACGACGATCTTGCCGAGTCCGGCTTCCTCGAGCATCAACGGGACGCCGTAGATAGACCACGCGTCCGGCTCGCTGATCACGTTATCGAGCTTGACGTCGCAGAAAAGCGCGATCTTCTCTCGAAGGTCGTCTTCGATGGGCTCGTCTGCTCGCGCGATGACCACGTCGGGCTGGATACCGATGGCGCGGAGCTCACGGACCGAATGCTGGGTCGGCTTCGTCTTGAGCTCGCCGGTCGCGACGCGGGGGAGGAGCGTCAGGTGGATATAGAGGACGTTCTGCTTTCCGACGTCCTTGCGGAACTGGCGGATCGCCTCGAGGTAGGGAAGGGACTCGATGTCGCCGACGGTCCCGCCGACCTCCACCACGACGATCTCAGCCTGCTGCTCGCGGGCGACGCGATGGATCCGTTCCTTGATCTCGTTCGTGACGTGCGGGATGACCTGCACCGTCGCGCCGAGGTAATCGCCGCGCCGTTCCTTGGCGATGACCGAGTTGTAGATCTGCCCGGTGGTGAGGTTCGATGCGCGCGTGACGTTGCGATCGATGAAGCGCTCGTAGTGACCGAGATCCAGGTCGGTCTCAGCACCGTCTTCGGTGACGAAGACCTCGCCGTGCTGATACGGCGACATCGTGCCGGGGTCGACGTTGAGGTAGGGATCCATCTTGAGCGACGCGACGGCAAGTCCTCTTGCGGAGAGGATGCGGCCGAGGGAAGCGGCGGTGATGCCTTTGCCCAGCGAGGAAGTGACCCCTCCGGTCACGAACACAAACTTCGGCACGGGCTGGACCTCCGGGGTTTTTCCAATGATACAGGAAGGGCGAGCGACGAGCGATTTGTTCGCGAGTTATGACACGGGGAAGGGAAGGCTGTTCAAAACGATGAGCCTGGGTCGGTCGCTCGCGGTGTGCGGCGGATACGACGGGACGTCGACCGGCTCATCGCGGCGGCAATCATCCAGGTGTCCGTCGAGCCGCAGACCGCGGAACCGCGCGTCGCGCAGCTCGCCGTTCTCGAGGCCTGCGTGCTCGACGATCGCCACGAGACGCGGACGCAGGAAACGAAGACCGTCGCGCACCGCGACCGGGTTCGCGAAGCACGATGTGTCGGCCGCGAAGCCGCGCGTCGCCACGTCGAGCCACTCGCCGAGATACGGCGGGACGTAGGCATCGCCCGCGAAGACGATCGCGCCATCCTCAGTACGCAGTCCGCAGAGAAGAGTGCGCGCGCCGCGGTGATCATCGACGACGAGCCCGCCGACGACCACGTCGGCGCGCGGTGTCACGTGGCATTTCAGCCAATCGGCCGTGCGTGTACCCGGGACATACCGGCCGTCGCGTTTCTTTGCGACGATGCCCTCGAGCCCGTATTCCGCCACCACGTCGAGGAACGGCTCGCCGTCGTCGTCGAGATGTTCGGGCACCGCGAGAAGACGAGAGCCAATGCCAGCACCGAGGAGACGTGCCCGGCGCTCGGCCAGCGGGCGCGAGATGAGCGGGCGCGCCTCGGCATAGAGGAGGTCGAACGCGACGAAGATCGGGCCGCGGCCGCGCTTGGCGGCCTTCGGGCCGAGGCGGCCGGCGAGAAGGTCGTAGCTCGGACGGCCGCGGGAATCGCACACCACGATCTCGCCGTCGACGATCGTCCCCGCCGGCAGGCGGAGATCCCGCAGCTCCGGCACGGCCGGTAGGAGGTCGCCTCCGGCGCGGTCGGTCACGCGAAGCCCGGTGTCGTCCTGTGACGCAAGCGCGCGGATTCCGTCCCACTTCAGCTCGAAGAGGTACTCGGGAGAATTGAACGCGCGGCGCGCAAGACGCGGACGCATCGGCATGAGGGCGCGGGGTAACGCACTCGTCGCCTCGCCGACGTCGATGAGGGTCGGATGTGCGCCAGTCTCCGGTCGCTCCCGCTCGCGCGACGGCACGTGCCGAGGATAGGTCCTAGGACGCCTTCTTCCGCGCGGTCCGTGAGGACGAAGCGGACGACGCGCGCTTTGTCTTCGCCTCGCCCTTCTTGGCCTTTTCGACCGACGCTTTGAGCGCGGACATGAGATCGACGACCGTGGTCTCGGTCTCCGGTTCCGGAGCGGCGATGATCTCTTTCTTCTGCACCTTCGCCTCGACGAGCTGGAGGACCGCCTGCTTGTACTCGTCCTTGTACTCGGACGGCTCGAATGCAGTGGCCATCATGCCCACGAGGTTCTCGGCCATCTTCAACTCGGCCGGCGACACCTTCACGTCCTCCGGGACACCGAGATCCTCGGTGGAGCGGATCTCGTCGGGCCAGTGGAGCGTGTTCATGAGCAGCGCGCCATCGAGCGCACGCACCGACACCAGGCGCTCACGGTCGCGAAGCGCGAATTTCGCGATGGCGACTCG
>DATLPP010000235.1:0-2238 GCA_035535615.1 Candidatus Udaeobacter sp. | reverse complement strand
GCGATCATGGGTCACCCCAAGTACAAGATCGAGCGCGGCCAGGTCCTCCTCGACGGCATCAATCTCCTGAAGCTGCCTGTCGACGCGCGCGCACGTGCCGGTGTCTTCCTCGCGTTCCAGTACCCATCCGCGATCCCCGGCGTCTCGGTCGCGAACTTTCTGCGCACCGCCATCAACGCGCGCCGTGCCGCACCGAGCCCGGATGGGACGGGCGAGGTGAAGAAGAACGACATGCCCATCCCGCAGTTCCGCAAGCTCCTTGCGGAGAAGATGAAGCTGCTCGGGGTCGACGATTCCTTCATCACTCGTTCGGTGAACGACGGGTTTTCCGGCGGGGAGAAGAAACGGCTCGAGATCCTGCAGATGCACATGTTCCAGCCACGCTTCGCGCTTTTCGACGAGACCGACTCGGGCCTCGACATCGACGCGCTCAAGGTCGTGGCGGAGGGCATCGACGCGATGCGCTCGCCCGATGTGGGGATGCTCCTCATCACGCACTACGAGCGGATCCTTCGCTACGTGCACCCGGACTTCGTCCACGTGCTCGTCGACGGGCGCATCGTCCGCACCGGCGGCCCGGAGCTCGCGGCCGAGCTCGAGTCGAAGGGCTACGAGTTCGTGCGCGAAGCCCTGTACGCAGGACGAGCCTGATGGCCGTGACCGTCAAGACCCCGACCGTGAAGGCGTCGCCGCTCGACGTCGCGGGCATCCGCAAGGACTTTCCGATCCTTGCGCAGACCGTCCGGGGAAAGCCGCTGGTCTACCTCGACAACGCGGCGACCAGCCAGAAGCCCAGACAGGTCATCGACGCCATGTCACGGGTCTTCGAGGAGCACAACGCGAATATCCATCGCGGTGTTTACGAGTTCAGCGAGCGCACGACCGCGTTGTTCGAGGAAGCCCGCGCCAAGGTCGCGCGCTTCATCAACGCGCCGAGCGAGCGTGAGGTCATCTTCGTGCGCAACGCGACCGAGGCGCTGAACCTCGTCGCCTATGCCTGGGGCCGGGACAACATCAAGCGCGGCGACCGCATCGTGACGACGGTGCTCGAGCACCACTCCGACTTCGTTCCGTGGCAGCAGCTCGCGACCGAGGTGGGGGCTGAGATCGCGGTGGTCGACATCGACGACGATGGCCGGCTGCGGCGCGATCAGCTCTCCGCCGAGCTGCGCAAGGGTGCGAAGCTGCTCGCGATCACGCACACCTCAAATGGGCTGGGAACCGTGAACCCGGTCAAGGAGATCGCGGCCGAGGCGCGCGCGGCGGGCGCGACGGTCCTGGTGGACGTCGCGCAGGCGGTGCCGCACACGCCAGTCGACGTGCAGGACCTCGGCGCGGACTTCGTGGCCTTCAGCGGACACAAGATGCTCGCGCCTCCTGGCTCCGGCGGGCTCTGGGGCCGCGCGGACATCCTCGAGAAGATGCGTCCGTTTCTCTACGGCGGCGACATGATCAGCCGCGTCACGGTGAAGCTGACCGAGTGGAACGAGCTCCCGTGGAAATTTGAGGCCGGCACGAGCTCGTACGTCGACGCGATCGGGCTTGGGGCCGCGGTCGATTACCTGAGCGATGTGGGCGTTGCCAAGATCCACGCGCACGAGCTCTCGCTCGTCGCCTATCTCTTGCCGCGGCTGCAGGAGATCGGCGGCGTCACTGTGTACGGGCCGAAGGACCTCGTGTCACGCGTGGGCGTGGTCTCCTTCAACATCGAAGGCATCCACCCGCACGACGTCGCGACGATCTTCGATCGCGAAGGCGTGTGCGTGCGCGCCGGGCATCACTGCAACCAGCCGCTGATGACGCGGCTCGGCGTGCCTGCGACGACCCGCGCGAGCATGTACCTGTACAACACGACGGACGAGATGGATGCTCTGGTGAGCGCCATTCACACCGCGAAGAAAGTGTTCGGGGTCTAGCCATGGATGACATGTACCGCGACTACATCCTCGACCACTACAAGAACCCTCGGAACTTCGGAGAGCTCGAGGGAGCGACCCACACCTACCACGACTCGAACCCGCTCTGCGGGGACGAGATGACGATGCAGCTCAAGATCGGGGATGGTCACGTCGACGACGTGCACTTCACCGGGAAGGGTTGCGCCATCTCGCAGGCGTCCGCCTCCATCCTTACGGAAGAAGTAAAGGGCAAGACGCTCGATGAGGTGAAGGCGATCGACCGCGATCACGTGCTCGCGAATCTCGGCATTCCGATCAGCCCCGCGCGCATCAAGTGCGC
>DATLPP010000234.1:0-28735 GCA_035535615.1 Candidatus Udaeobacter sp. | reverse complement strand
AAGCGAGGGTCTCGCTCAAACCGATGTATCCCAGCGCCGAAACGGCCGCCCAAGCAGGGCGGCCGTTTCTTGGTTTCGAGATTTGTTGATTTCAGCGGCCGAGGTCGATCGCTGTCTGTTCGGGGCTGCCCTCGATCGGCGCGACCCTGTACGCGTTCGGAAGCGTCGTGCGGCCCAGGTCAATTGCCGTTTGCTCAGGGCTCCCCTCGAGGGGCGCGGCCGCAAATGTCGGGACGGCCAACGCCGGCCGTGGCGCAGCGCTGGCCGTCCCGCAGGCGACCGCCGCCAGACCGATGAGCAGTGCGGGCGCTATGAGACCGATCCGCCGAAAAGAGCTTGTCTGCTTCGCCATTCCATTGCCTCCTGCTGAAGATGGCTTGACTCTGGCCCGAGCGCGCGCTCCTGCCATCGGGAGACGTACGGAGGCGGTACGGAAAACGGCTACCGCTATCGACGCGCCGCTACGACCTGCCGCTACGACCTGCCGGGGGCCGACATCCATGCGGCGATCTCGGCGCGGCTATGCCTCGAGAGCTTTTCCATCACCCGCTCGACGTGGCTTTCCACCGTCCGTTCCGAGATGACGAGCCGCTCGGCGATCTGGCGATTGGTCAGCCCTTCCGTCACCAGGGTCGCGACCTCCCGCTCGCGCTTGGTCAGTGTCTTGACGGCACGCTTCTCCGCGATCGGAGCCGCGGGCAGTCGCAGTCGGCGCTCGCGCGCCCAGTCGCGAAGCCGCTCCAGATACCACGGAGCGCCCGCTCGGCGCCAGAAGGTGACGACCCTGTTGAGTTCGGCAGTCGCCAGCGCTCGATCCTCCTGGTTTCCCCGTTCGAGCAGCAGGTCGGCGTGCCGGAGACGTGCGATCGTCTCGACGAAGGGCCATTGGCTGTCGTCCAGCGCTTCAACACATCCTGCCGAGAGCTCGATGGCGCGGCCAAGATCGCCGTCCCGCCGCGCTTGTTCGGCGCCGGCGAATGCCCGGCGCGCTCGCCGAACCAAGGACTCGGTCGCTGCGCCATCGTCGAGGGCAATGTCGATCCAGCCCTTCAATGCAGCGTCGTCCTCAAGCCGCCGCGCCGATTCGATGGCGCAGATGGCGGCGACATCCAGGACGAACCGCTGTGAACCGGCGCGCAGGTGCTCCTTCGCGAGCTGCGCGTGCTCCAGGGCGGCGCGAGGCTCACCCGCAAGGAGGAACACCTGCGCGGTCGAGGTGGCAAACGTCTGCCACAGCATCGCGGCATTGAGGAGTCGGCGGCGAGGCGCATCAACCTCCGATGCGTTCTCGGGTCCACTTCGTGCGACGTGGATCAGGGCGATCAGGAGTTGGCTGCCCGCGCCGTAAGTGCTGTCCGGGCTAACCTGGCCGGCCTGCCGCAGCGCCTCGTCGAAGTGACCGCGTGCGATCGACTCCTCGACCTCGAGTCCAACGAGTTGATCCGTGCTGAACGCGTGCTTCCTCGCGTGGTCGACCATCTCGTCATAAAGCGCGCGCCGCTCGATCGGCGGTGCGCCTCGTTTGCCGGAAACGTCTATGAGGAACAGGCGGGCTCGGAACACGAGATCGGGCGCGTCCAGTTTGAGCGCGAGCCGGAGGGCCTCCCGTAGGTGCACGAGCGCCTCCGCACGACCCTGACTGCCGAGCGCTCCTCCAAGACTGATGAGCCCGATCACCTCGGTGGCCGGCTGGCCGCACCGGCGCGCGGCCTCGATGGTGCGCTCAGCCCAGTCAGACCGAGCTTCTTCGTTGAACAACGCAAGCTGGGCCATGCGGCGGTAAGCGTCGCCCAGCTCGCACGGGGTCCCGAGCGACTCGAGCACGCGAACGCTTTGCTCGGCTATCCGTCGCGCGTCGTCTTCCTGCCCGAGGTACCAGTGCGCGTCTGAGATCTCGCACAGCGCGAGTGCGATACGTCGCTCATCTCCGCGCTTTTCATAGCCGTCCCTCGCCTCCTCGGCGGCGCGCAGTGCACCGCGCGCATCGCCCGCCCACAGGGCCGCCCGCGAGAAACGAAGTTGGAGTTCGGCGAGGTCGACTTCCGCCGGCGCGAGCTCGAGCGCACGTGCGAGGTGCTTTTGGGCGTTGCTGAAGGCGAAGACCTCCTCGGCATGCACGCTCGCGAGGACGTGATATCGAAATGCCGGCTCACGCTCACCTGCTTCGTCGAAGTGGTACGCGAGCTCTCCGGGCTCGATCGCGACGTCCTTCCGCGATTCAAGCGCGGCGGCGACCTCACGATGAAGCTCGCGCCGCTCTCGTCCGAGCAGATCCGCGAGCACGCCCTCACGGGTTAGGGCGTGACGGAATCGGAACCGATCCGTCGTGGATTCAAAGACCTCTTCGACCAGCTGCGCGGCGACGGCCGCGCGCAGCGCTTCCGTGAGTTCGTGGTCGGTCAGCCCGGTGAGCCGCTGCAGCAGGGGAAAGTCGAATGAGATCCCAATGACTGAGGCGACGCGGAGAGCGGTGCGAGTTTCACTTGGAAGCGTGGCGAGGCGCGCCTGGACGATATCTCGCACGGAAGCCGGTATGACGAGATCTGCCAGACGACCAACGTGCTGCCACCTGTCCTCCTGCCATACGAGCCTGCCCGTCTCAGCCAGCGCTCGGAGGACTTCCTCGGTGAAGAACGGATTGCCGTCGCAGCGCTCGTGAAGCGCTGCGACCAGGCCGCTCGGCGCCGATGCTCTAAGGCCGAGCGTCGCCTCGACCATCTCGCGCGTACCGGCCGATGTCAACGGGCGAAGGATCACCAGGTCGGCCAGCCGCGCCTGAGTCAGCGCGGCGAGGACGCCGCGTAGCGGGTGCAACCGGTGGAGCTCGTCGGTTCTATAGGTGCCGACGAGAAGCACGCGTCTGTCGTGAAGCGCGCGGGCAAGGTAGGCGAACAGGTCCATCGTCGCTTCGTCCGCCCACTGAAGGTCATCGATCGCGATAACGAGGGGTTCCTCTCTCGCGAGATCGCCGAAGACGTTGGCGAACGAACGCAGGGCTCGATAACGGACGTCGGGATCGGCAACCGCGAGGTCGCCCTCGGTCTGAGCCAGACGTGGCACATCGCGCACGCCATGGAGCGAATCGATGAAGGGCCCGAACGGTCGACGCGCCTCCGCCTCCGCGCAGTGGCCGGTGAGGGTGAGCGCACCAGATGCCCGGGCGCGAGCGATGAAGGCGTCGAGCAGCCGACTCTTCCCGACCCCGGCATCGCCGCCGACGAGCGCGACCCGTCCGCTCCTCGTCACTACCTCGGTGAGGATCGCCTCGAGGGATTCGAGCTCAGCGTCACGTCCGACGAGGACTGGGCACAGCATTCGGAGTGGCGGGCGTCGGTTCACTCGTCCTTCACGCGATTGCGGTCGAGACCTCGACCGTCAGGACCTCCTCCGCGTGGCCGCGGTACGTGCCCTGATGCGGAGGAACGTCGCCGTAATCGCGGCCGGTCGCAACTTTCACGTGATAGGCGCTCGCGACGAGATCGTTCGTGGGATCAAATCCGCGCCAGCCGTGTGTCGGCGTGAAAGCTTCGACCCACGCATGCGATGCACCCGCACCGCGGGGCGGCCCGCTCGCAGCGGCCACGGTGTACCCGCTGACGTAGCGCGCCGGGATCGCGACCGCGCGGCAGAGGCCAAGCAACAGATGCGCGAAGTCCTGGCATACGCCGCGCGGCTCGCCGAGGACCTCGACGACCGTCGTCTCGACCGTCGTCACGCCGGCGACATAGTCCAGGCGTTCGTTGACCAGATGCATCAAGCGCTGCACGGCGTCGAACGTGTCATCCGCGGACGTCGGACGGTGCGGCCCGGCGAGCGCCTCGAGCTCGGGCACCAACGGAACGAGTGGCGAGGGGTCGAGAAAATCGGCGAGCGCTGAAGGACCGAGCGGGTCGGGCGGCTGCGCCGGGATGGCGAACGGATCCGCGAGGAGCGTTTCGATCTCGCCGGTCGTCCGGAGCTCGAGGTGCCGGTGCGGTCGCGCAAGCGTCACGAGAAATCCGGTGTTGCCGAATCCGTCGCCGTATCGGCGGACCGCACCGGCCGGGTCGACGGCGATGTTGAATCGACCCCACCGCTGGTGCGCGTCGCTGCGCGGGCCGAGTCGGGCGTCGATGACGCTCTCGACGACATCGGCGTCGTAGTCGAAGCGCGTGACGTGCTCGATCCGCACCTTCACTGTTGCTGCTGCGCGGCCATCAGCATCGCCGCGCGCGCGACGCCGACGAGGCGGCTCGGTTGCGGCTCGTCACGCAGGTACGTCGCCGTGACCTCGTCGCTGACCTGCGCGATCGATCGCTGGACTCCGAGGAGAAATTCCTCGAGTCCGGCCTCGAAGACCTCGTCGATCGCCGCATGCTCGACCTCGCCGCGGACGCGCCCAAGCGTGCGGATGCCCGGGCCGGGTTCGTTCGCCGCCGCGGTGCGAAGCGCCGCCACCGCGCTCAGCGCGTCATCGGCGGCGCCGAGCGCGAACCGGACCGACTGGGGGAACACCGGGTTGAGGAGGAGGAATTCGACGATGCGAATGGGCTCGACGCGGAGGGAATAGAAGCGCGCGTACGCCTCCGCCGATCCGCATGAGCGCAGGACCGCGAGCCACCGGACCATGTCGGCGTCGGTCGTCTCCGCTTCTTCGCGTGGGGCGAGAAGGTGCGCCTGGCGGCTGAGAAGGCGCACGACGCCGTCGGCGCGTTCGAGGTAGGTGCCCAGCGAGAGGAAGTGCCACGGCTCGTCGTGGGCGAGCGTCGACCCGGCGAGTCCCTGAAAATGTTGAAGCCGCTCGCGAACGAGACGCTGGAACGACAGGCTGTCGCCCTGCGCGCGCCGCTGCGCGCCCGGCAGCGCCAGCGATTGGTAGAGGGTGTTGAGCTCCTCCCACATCTCGCTCGAGATCGACTCGCGGATACCGCGAGCGAGCTCTCGCGCGTGGCGGACCGACGAGATCAGCGAGTCCGGGTTCTTCTCGTCCGACAGCAGGAAAAACGACACGTCTTCCGCGGAGAGGCCGATCGCGCCAACAAGCGGGCCCCAGAAATCGCTCACCTCGGTGCCGACATCGAGCTCGAGATGCCGCGTCACATCGATGAGGCGCGACACCGCGATGCCCCGCTCGACATATCGCGCGGTCCAGTAGAGATCGTCCGCGACCCGGCAGAGCATTACCCGAGCACCCAGGTGTCTTTGGCGCCGCCGCCCTGCGACGAATTCACGACGAGGGAGCCGGCCCGAAGGGCGACGCGCGTCAGGCCACCGGGCGTCACACGGATCTCTTTGCCGAAGAGCACGTACGGCCGCAGGTCGACGTGGCGCCCTTCGAGCGATCCGTCGCTCCAGCTGGGGTGGCGCGAGAGTGCGAGCGTCGGCTGCGCGATGTAGCCGCGCGGGTCGGCCTCGATGCGGCGGCGGTATTCCTCGCGATCGGCTTTCGATGCGTGTGGCCCGATGAGCATCCCGTAGCCGCCGCTCGCGTTGACGGACTTCACGACGAGCTCGGCGATGTGCTCGAGGATGTAGGTGCGCTCGCTCGGGTCCGCGGCGACGTACGTCTTCACGTTCGGGATGATCTCGTCCTCGCCCAGGTAGAACTTGATGATCGTCGGGACGTACGCGTAGATCGCCTTGTCGTCGGCGACGCCGGTGCCAAGCGCATTTGCGAGGCTGACCCGGCCCATCCGATATGTGGCGAGGAGCCCGGGGACGCCGAGGAACGAATCACGACGGAACGCGAGCGGATCGATGAAGTCGTCGTCGACACGCCGGTAGATCACGTCGACCCGCTGGCGCCCGCTCGTCGTCCGCATGTAGACAGTCGCGTCGTCCACGAAGAGATCCGAGCCCTGCACCATCTCGATGCCCATCGCCTTCGCGAGGAAGGCGTGCTCGAAGAACGCCGAGTTATGGACGCCGGGCGTCAGCAGGACCACGGTCGCCGTGTCCGCGATGGGCGGTGCGACCTCGCGCAGAACGCTCAGAAGGTCCTGGGGATAGCCCTCGACCGGCCGGATCGGATAGTCGGTGAAGATCTGCGGCCAGACGCGCTTGAGGACGCGCCGGTTCTCTACGACGTACGAGACGCCCGACGGGACACGGAGGTTGTCCTCGAGGACGTAGAACTCACCGCGGTGGTCGCGGACGAGATCGCTGCCGACCACGTGCGTGTACACGCCGAGCGGCGGCTCCACCGAACGCACCTCGCGCCGGTAACCGCGAGCGCCGAGGACGAGCTCGGGCGGGATGAGACCGCTGCCGAGGATCTTCTGCTCGTGGTAGATGTCGTGGAGAAACAGGTTGAGCGCGCGGACTCGCTGCTCGAGGCCGCGCTCGATGCGCTCCCACTCCTCCGGCAGGATGATCCGCGGGACGAGATCGAACGGCATGATCTTCTCGAGCCCGCTCGGATCCTGGTTCACCGCGAACGTGATGCCGCGAGCCTGAAAGCTGAGATCGGCCGCCCGCTGCCGGCGGGTGACCTCCTGCGCCGAGAGCGTTTCCAAACGACGCGCGAGCGCCGCGTAGTGCGGCCGCACCACTCCCGGCGCCGAGAACATCTCGTCCCAGAACGCCGTCGGGTCGTAGGCCGCGAGAGGCGAACGCTGAGTGATCACGCGACGCCGGCGAATTCGTGGAGCTCGACGATCTCCGCCTGCTTCGTGTACGCGAGCCGGCCGAGAGCCGGGCCACCGTAGGTGCCCGATGTCGGGGTGACGTCGGCGAAGTCGCGACCGGTGGCGACGGTGATGTAGTCCATCCGGGCGCGACGGTGATGTGTCGGGTCGTAGGCGATCACCTCGATCTCGCCGGGAGAGCTCGCGTCGGCGATCAATGCCTCGACCCACGCGTGCGGGGCGCCCTCGCCGAGCATGTGTCCGGAGACGTAGCGGCACGGGACGTTCGCAAGTCGAAGCACGGCCAGCAGGATGTGCGCGAAGTCCTGGCACACCCCCTTCTGGAAATGCAGCGCCATGGCCGCGGGCGTGGTGTAGCCGGTCACCCCGTATTGGTAGGTGATGCTGCCCGAGGCCCAGTCATACGCGCGTTCGGCGCGCTCGCGCGGATCGTCGGCGGACCGCACGATCTGGATCGCGGCGTCGAGCAGCCTCGAATCCGGCGCGGTCAGGGCCGTCGGTCGCAGGTAGCGAAGCGGTCCGAGCTCCGGCGGCCACGGCGCCGGCCGGCGGCCGTTGGATCGCGTCCTGTCACGCTCCACCTGGAAGACCGCCTCGAAATCGACCGCCTGCGGCACGCGTGGCACGACCACGGTGGCCACACGGTTGCCGAACTGATCCGGGCTCCACGTCACGTCGGCCCCATCTTCCATCCCGCGAATCGCAAGATCGTGTTGGAGGACGCGCTGATCGCCGTCTTGATCGCGCGGGATCATGACGAGGCGCTGCTTCATGTCCCATACCGGGCCGTTGTACGTGTAGCGATAGTGCTGGCGCACGCGATAGACGGCGCGCGCAACGCGCGACCAGTCGGTCACTGCTTTGTCCGCGCGGCTGCCTCCTGGCGGTCCGCATCCTCTTCCGTCGGCGGGCCGCCGGGCCGCTCAGCGGTGATCTCGTCGGACCAAACGACGAACTTCGCGAGACGCGCGTTGCCGAATGCGGTCGAGAGCGCGCAGTCCACGGCATCGCGGCCGCGTCCGATCACCACCCTGCCGACCCGCGGGGTGTTGTGCCGCGCGTCGAACGTGTACCAGCGGCCACCGACGTACGCCTCGAACCAGGTGTGGAAATCCATCGGAACGTCGGGCGGCTCGATCGCGATGTCGGGGAGATATCCGAACGTGTAGCGCGCCGGGATATTCAGCGCACGGCAGAAAGCGACCGCGAGGAGCGCGAAGTCGCGGCAGACCCCCGCGCGCTGCTTGTAGATGTCGAGGGCGGTCGTGCTCGGCGTGGACGACCCATTCCGGAACGTGATGTTGTGGTGGACCCAGTCGCAGACCGCCTGAATACGGGCCCACGTCGGCGGCGTGCCACCGAACAGCGTCCACGCGTCGTCGAGCAGCTGGTCGGATTCCACGTAGCGGCTCGGAAGCGTGAAGACGATCGCCTCGTCGGGCAGGTCCTCGACCGGATGCAGAGCCGCGTGCGGGACGACCGGGTCGGCTGTCTCAGGTATCTCGACGACCGCGTCGTAGCGCACGGTCGTGAGGCCGGGAGGCGCGACGAACCGCCAGCAGATGTTGCCGAAGAGATCGTGGTACTCGTGAAGTGGGATGTCCGAGGGCTCGATCCACTTCGACTCGTAGACCGCGATGTGTTCGGCGTCCATCCGCGGCCGCACGAGCATGAACATGGGGACGGGAGCGTCCGCTTCCCAGCCGAACTCGCAACCGACCCGGACTCGCATCTGCCAAGTCTACGGAGCCGAGTCCTTGAGGACACTCGGGCTGGGCGCGTTTTCGGGATGCCCGCGGGAGGGCTAGACGGTAGCGGGCGCGGTCGCAGGCTGGAGCTGGTCGAAGGCGGACGCCGCCTCTTCGACGATCGACCCCGACATATCCCTCGAGAGCGTGTATCTGACGACGTTGCCCTTGCGCTGCGCGACGATGGCGCCGAGCTCGCGTAGCACTCTGAGGTGCTGGCTCGTTGCCGAGCGGTTGCGGCCGATGACGTGGGCGAGATCGCTCGCCGCGAGCGTCGTGTCGCGAAGAGCGCGCACGATCTTGACGCGGTTGGGGTCGCAGAGCGCTTCAAGGAGCGCACGCATTCGCTTTTCGTTGCGCGGCGTCAGCATCTGCTGCTCAGCCGTCATTACAGCGACGGGATCGATCGGGGTCGGAATGACGCTTGGCATGAGCTTCCTACCTTTCGAGTGTCACGTGTCTTGGCGTGCCGGTTAACCAGAGGAGGCCGAACCACGCGCGAAGCGCCTTTCTAGATCTCAGCCGCCGGGAGCAAGCGGTAGCCGACGCCGAGGACGGTCTCGATGTAGCGGGGTCGGCGAGCATCGTCGCGGAGCTTCCGGCGCAGGCTACTGAGGTGTCGAGCGAGGGTGTTGGTTCGGATCTCGGGGTCGGTCCGCCCCAGTGCGTCGGCGATCTCGCGATAACTGACAACGGCCCCGGCCCGAGCGGCGAGGGTATACAGGAGGATGTGCTCGCCCGGCGAAAGCCATACCTCGCGCTCGCCCTGACGGACGCGCCGGTGGAGAGCATCGAGTTCAAGATCGGCGACCCGAAGGGGAGCCACGCGGCGGCTACGCCTAATTCGGTTGCGCGGCAACGCGACCAGCATCGGCTAGGCAGGACTTGTTCGCATGACGACGCCGTCATTCCGGCTTCCAAGCAGGGCTCGGAGATTCGTTCGGCGCCGCGTGCTGATTGCGTGACGGACGAACCGACGCTTGACCGGCGTGTCTCATTGCGTCGCCGGCTATTTCGCGAGGGGCAGAGCGAATGCGAACACGCTGCCGATGTCCGAACTGGAATCGAGCCAAAGCCGGCCACCGTGACGCTCCGCGAGCTTCTGGCTGATATGTAGCCCGAGGCCCGTACCCGGCATGTCAGAGGTCCTCGACGTCCGATAGAACGGCGCGAAGAGCCGGGCGCGTTCCTCGGCCGGCACCCCGACCCCGTGGTCCGCCACGCGAACCTGCGCCTCGACACCGTCCACCCGGAGCGAGACCTCGATCGGAGAGTCCGCCGAGCTGTACTTGACGGAATTGTCGAGGAGGTTGTCCAAGATCTGCGCGACCCGCTCCGGGTCACCCCGCACGCGGATGGCGCCTGGCGGCCGCTGAAAGCTCAAGCGCCGTGTCTCCCCGTACTCGTACCTTGATACCGCCGCTGTGAGGGCGCTCACCAAGTCGAAGGCAACCACCTTGAGGCTCAGTGCGTTCGAAGAGAGCCGCGACTGGTCAAGGAGATCCGCGATCAACCGGGCCATACGGTCCATCTGCTGAAGGGCGGTTTCTAGCGCCCGCCGCTCGCGGGTTGGGTATGGTCCGATGGAGCGGAGGGCCAGTTGCGTTTGGCCCCTAATGACGGTGAGCGGCGTGCGCAGCTCGTGTACCACCATGGCGAAGAGGTCCGTTGGAGGCCAGGCAGTGACGATCTGCTGCGTGATGTCGGGGAACACGCGGATCCCTTCATCGGCATGTCTACCGACGTCCCACACAGATGGCGTTCGGTCGACGACACCCCTGACCGTGGCCAGGAACTCCTCGATCACAAATGGTTTGCCCACGATCCCGGCAAAGCTTGCCGCGCGGCTCCGCGTCGACGTGCCCGCCCGCGCTTCAGCGAGGGCGTCGCTGTCCGCGCTGAACATGAGCACTGGTAGGTCCGGATGAGCCCGACGGATCGCGATCGCGTCTTCCCACGAGCGACCCTGACCCGTTGGCAGGACCTCGCCGTCAAGGATCACGCAGCGCGGACTCCAACGCTCAACGGCGGCGCCGATGAGCGCATGGTCACCGATGGTGATCGCGCTGTAGCCAGCCTCATCCAGCAGCCCACCCACGAGCTTGCTGAGTGCGGGATCGTCCTCCACAAGAAGGACGTTTTTCGGGGCAACGGTCGCGATTGCCATCTGGCCCTCCGCGGTGAATAGCGGCCTCGCCGCTCTCCCGGCCAGTGCATGCTTGCTTGGAGTCGCCTCCGTCGCATGACGGTTTCGTAATGTCAAAAACTCAGGTTTTAGGGCCTTCGGTGACCGCCAGAGAGAGCTTGAGCTCGCTAGCTCTTCTCGCCGTCGGACTCGCTGACAAATCGGTATCCGGCGCCCGGTACGGTCTCGATGTACCGCGGCTTGTGCCAATCGTTCTGAAGCTTCGCGCGCAGGGCTCGCACGTGGCGATCGACGACGTTGCTCTCGATCACAAAGTCTGTTCCCCAGAGCGCGTCGAGGATCTGTTCGCGGGTGAGGACGCTGCCGGCGTTGGCGGCGAGAAGGTAGAGGAGTGCCTGCTCCAGCGATGTCAGATGTAGCTCGTGCTCACCCGCGAGCACCTTTCGGTTGAGAACGTCGATCTCGAGATCCCCGATTCGCAGTCGCGGGACGAGCTCTCCGGCGCTGCCATGCGTGCGGCGGATCACGGCGCGCGAGCGCGCGACGAGGTCGTCCGGCACGAAGGGAATACCGATGTAATCGTCCGCGCCACGCTCGAACGCGTCGAGCTTTCCGCGGAGATCGCTGCGGCGGGTGAGCGCGATCACGCCGATGGGCCCATGGTTTCGCGCCTCGTCAATGAGCTGGATCCCGGCGCCGGCCTCGGTGTCGATATCGACCAGCAGGAGATGTGGCTTCCAGTCCGCGATCGAGGCCTTTGCGCCGTCGACCGTTCCTTCGATCCGGCGGACGTATTGGCCATGCCGGAGGGTCAGGTCGATGGTGTTCGCGAGTGGCTTGTCACTAATGACGAGGAGCACCCGGACCGCGCGCTCCGACACATTTGCGGCCGGTACCGCCGCCGCAGCCTCTGCCATGACTACATGTTAGGCCCGGTGTTCTCATAGATACGCACTCCGAGGTCGGTGCTCAGCGGTAGCGGCCAGCCGGACGGATCGGCCCCGACCGCCCGTGGATCCTCGCCGTAGCTGCCGAGGAGGAGAAGGAGGCCCGCGTGCGTGTCGACAGGTGCTCCGATCCAGAGCAGGCCGATCGACCGGCTTGTCGCTTTATCCTCGACGGACCCCGCGGGGCCCGAGAGTCGAGGCGTGCCACCCCCGTTGATACCGGATTCGGTTACAGCGAGGCGGAAGGACGAAGGCGGGCTCTGCGAGCGCTCGGTGATCCTCGGTCCGTAGTGCTTCGGCGCCGCCCAACTCGAGACCAGAGGCTCAAGCGCGGCGTGTCGGGCCGCATCGCTTTCGGTCGACTCGCCCGCGTGCAGAGCCCTGAGCATCGCGACGTTCCGGCTGTCTTCGATGCTCGTCAGCAGCGGGATTGCGGGTTCGATCCCCTGCGGGGTATCCGCGACGATTCTCGCGGCGGCGCCGTCCAAGTCCGCGGCGTGCAGCCGGAACTCCTCGAGGACGAGGACACGTATCGGGTTGTCGGTGGACATGTCTTGAACCTTGACCCTCGGCGGCGTCCTTGTCATGACCTTGCCGTCATGCCCCACCGTGACCGATCTGTCTAGGCGTGACGAAACGGTCATGACTCGGACGACCACACGATCGACCATCCGACGCAGAGACAGACACGCCGCGCGCGTGCGAGTCCAATGGAGCGTCCAGCATGAACAACACAGGACCAATCGTCGCGATGGTCGGCATCGCGTTCGTTCTAGCGATCGGCGCCTTGGCGGGGCACACCGCAAATGCTGCGACGGCCACCGTCAGCCTCGCTTCTGCAGCCAACTACTCGGTCCTCGCCGGCACAGCGGTGACGAATAGCGGCCCGACGACGACCGACGGATCCGTTGGGGTTTCCCCGGGAAGCTCTGTAAGCGGATTCCCGCCAGGGATAGCGGGCGGGTCGATCCACACGGCTGATGGAAATTCCGGGGCGGCTCAGAGCGACCTGCTCATCGCATACAACGACGCCGCCGGGCGAACGCCATTTCTAACCGTTACCGGCGATCTCGGCGGCCAGAGCTTGGTTGGTGGGGTCTACAGAGGTGGCGGCCTCGGTCTCACAGGGGTCCTCACGCTCGATGGCCAGAACGATCCGGCTTCCGTTTGGATCTTCCAGGCCGCGTCCGGTCTGACTACCGCTTCTGGGAGCTACGTAAGCTTTATTAACGGCGCGAGTCCTTGCAACGTTTTCTGGCAGATCGGTAGCTCGGCAGCACTTGGGACGGGTTCCACCTTCGTTGGAACGATCATGGCCTTAACCTCGATCACGCTCGCGGATAGCGTGACCGTGTACGGCAGAGCGCTCGCGCGCAATGGCAACGTGACGCTTATCAACGACCGATTCTTGTCCTCCGCGTGCGCGTCAGCGCCGCTACTCATTCCGCCGACGCGGCCACCGTTCACGATCGCGCCGTCGGCCGCTCCAACCGCCACGGCGACGGTCACTCCGGCAGCGACTCCGATCGCTACGGCGGCTTCAAGCGTCACACCAACAACCGCGCCTACACCTGCGCCGATAGCCGCCGTTCCGACAGCTGCGCCTGCAGCGGTCGCCGGTACGCAAGGCCTTCCATCGACGAGCACAGGTGATCCCTCGGATCCGCTCACGGTGCTCGGCGTCGCGCTGGCCGCTCTTGGGATCCTCCTCTTACGCAGTCGACCGATTCCGCACCTTTAGCGAGCTCGGCCGCAGATCGCCAGGCAAAGTCCCGAACCGAGGGGCTTTGCCTGGCGATCGGGCATGACGGTCCGGTCATGACTGCGAGTGGGCAGTGGCGCACGATCCAGGCATGACAACAACTCAACCAACCAACACCTCTTCGCCAAACGTGAACGTCTCGGCGGAGCCCGCCCGGAACACCTCGATGTGGACCGCGACTCGCATCATCGCGCTCGTCTTCACCGTTCTCGAGGTGCTATTGCTCGTTCGATTCGTGTTCAAGTTCCTCGGAGCGAACGCTGATCAGCCCTTCGTCTCAGCGATCTACGGATTCACCGAGCCGCTCGTCGGTCCGTTCCGCGGCATCTTTGCGCAGCCCGCTGGTACGCCGGTGGTCGAGATCGCCGCGCTTCTCTCCATCGTCTTCTTCGTGCTCGTCGCCGCGCTGATTGTCGCGTTGGTTCGTGCCTACACCGGCAGACGCGCCGAAGCGAACCCGTGATGAGCGACCTGAAGACCGCTCGCCCGCGCAACCAGCTCGGGGAGCCCGCGACAAAGACTCCGGAAGAGACGATCGCCCGGCTCAAAGAGAAGGTCTCGAAGAATCGCGGCATCGCCAACCGCGAACGGATCCAGGCGCAGATCTCGGAAGAACGACGTGCTTGATGTCTGGTTCGTCGCTGGGATCGCGCTCGGCATGATCGTGACCGGCTTCTGCGCGATCGGCTCGTTCGACCGCGGCTCCGACAGCGTCCGTCGACGATCGTGGAACCGCGAGTACGCGGCGCGAAAGCAGGCGGCGCTCCTCTCTTCTCGCACACGCCTTCGCTCGATCACCGAACGCGATCCCGAGGGAGCTCTCTCCAGGGCCGGCTGACAACGCGTGACCGGCTCAGTTCCTCTCAGTGGATGACGGATTCGTCATGTTCGACATCGGAACACTCATTAGATTTCGCCGCGTTCACTGGGAGGTGGCAACAAAATCATGCGGAAGCTTGTGACTTTTATCGCCGCGATTTCATTAGCCTTCGCGATACTCGCGATGCAACCGGGCGCCGCCAACGCCGCGACGGTGGTAGGCCGGATCAACGGTGGCGGCACCAGCGTCATGACGGACTTGCCACCGGGAATGGGAGCCACGTCGTTCGGATTCGAGGCAACGCTGTTTTCGGATGGCACAGCGCGAGGGCACTTCGACTGCGTTGACCAGATGGGCGACGTGCCTGGTTACCCAGGAAACATTTTCGGCGCCATAACCAGGTGGTCAAAGAATGGCGATGGCACGGTCAGCTTGTACGTGACCGACGCGAAGCTCGTCATGTTCGGGAGTGGCCTCGTCGTTTCAGGCGGGTTGCCTTTCACTGTGACGATTCAGACCTTCGGTGGCCCAGGAGTTGGGCACTGGACCTTGGACGTTCCCGGTGTTTCAAGCCCCTTTAATGGCGGACCTATCTGCCAAGAGCTGATGAGGAGTGGTCAGGTTGTTGTTCGCTGGAACTAGGGTCGGATAGACATCACGAACGGCCACAGCAGAACCCCCGGCGAACTCAGTCGTTGGGGGTTTCTGTTGCACTAGTACTCGCGTACCCCCCCGTTCGATTGGTACCCGATGCCTTCCCCGCGACCCGCCGTTAGCCATAAGGTGCAAACCACCGTGACGCAGGCTCCGGTCGTATACCGCCAGGAACGCCAGCTCATCGCTGGTCGCTACCGGCTTGTTTCCTTCCATCGCGGCGACAACAGCACCGAGGTCTGGCGTGCGCTCGACGAGTCCACCACCCAGATCGTGAGTCTCGAGTTCCTGCGCGACCCGGATCCGGCAAGCAAGGAGCCGTTCCTCGCGGGGGCTCGCCGCCTGGCCTCGGTCGCCCAGCCGACAGTGATGAAAGTGGCGTCGATCCACGACGACGCCGATGGGACCTTCATCGTCTTCGAGCACCTCGTACAGATACCGGTCCCCCTCGAGTGGCAGAAGCGAGCCGTCGAGGCGCCGGCGCCCCTTTTGAAGATGGCCGAACCGCCCGCGGCCGAGACACCCGCCGAGACACCGGCCGTCGTCCCAGAAGCCGTGGCGACCGGCGACCACGGGCTCAGCCTGTTGCTCTACGCGATCCGCTCGCGGGAGCTTTCGCTCATCGACCAGCTTCTTCTTCAGGAGGCGGCGGTCGAATTCCTCGACGTCGTCGTCGCGGATTTCAAAGCCGTGCGGTTGGACCCGGACCTCCTCCCCGACGCACGAGCATTCGTTGTCTCTCTCCTCATGTCGGGACCAAGGCGCGCCGGCGCCGCCATCGGCCGCCTTGCGACGATGCGTCCTCGCGTTCGCGTGGCGACACCGCGCCTGTCACAGCCAAAGCAACCGAAGCAGCCAAAGCCACCGAAACAGCCGAAGCAGCCGAAGTTCTCCGCACCGAAGATCAAGGAGACGCCGCTGGCGGCAGCCAAGCCGATCAAAATGCCGAAGCTCAAGGCGCCTCGCGCCGAGCGCACATCGGGCCGAGGAATCCGGTGGGGCCGGGTGCTGTCACGTGGACTCGTCCTGGGTGTGCTCGCCGCCGTCCTCGTGTCATTGCCGCCGTCGATCACCGGGAATCTCGGGAACGTCGCGAGCGACGTTGCGAGCAACGTGGCGACCTTCGCGGGCAATCTCGCCGGCCAGGTGAGCTCGGCCATCAGCGAGAAGATCGCATCGACCCAGACCACACCGGGACTCCAGCGTGCGACCTTCGAACTTCCGCCGCTCAGCTCCTATGGCGCGGCATTCGAATCGCAGGCCCCGTATCCGACCACTCATCCGAACGGCACGGTCGAGTGGACCGTGGCGCTCCGGAACACCGGCTCCGTCGGCTGGTACCGCGGGATCGACGGTGCGCAAGCGTCGCTCGTCCTGGCCGACGGGACCACCGCGGGCGTGCAAACGACGCCGTTCGTCGGGCCCGGTCAGGTGGGCTGGTTCGTCGTCCATTTCCCGGCGCCGTCGACGACCGGCACGAGCAGAGTCCACCTTCTCCCGCGCATCGACGGTCGTGGGTCGCTGCCGGATCTCGGCATCTACGCCACCGTCACGGTGTCGCCGAACCCGTAGGCCCGTAGGCTATCGCCCTTGACCGGGCTGACGGTCGGGGGAGGTGCCCATTGCGAGTCCACGACTGCAACTGGCAGATGCTCGAGGAATACCTGAAGCGCGACAACCGCATCGTGCTGCCGATCGGATCCACCGAACAACACGGCTATCTCTCTGTGGGAACTGACGCGATCCTCGCGGAGCGCGTCGCGGTCGAAGCCGCCGAACCGCTTGGCATTCCGGTCCTTCCGGCGCTGCCCTTCGGCGTCACGCCGTACTTCGCAGCGTTTCCCGGGAGCCCATCGCTGCGCACGAGCACGTACATCTCCGTCATCCGCGATCTGCTCGATTCGCTCTTCGGTCAAGGTTTTCGGCGCATCGCCGTGGTCAACGGGCACGGCGGCAACTCATTCGCCGCCGGCGTGATGCGCGAGTGGTTGACGGAGCCGCGGAAAGAGCGGGTCCAGGTCCTCTTCCACGACTGGTGGAACGCGCCTCGCGCGTGGTCGGTCGTGCAGCGCTACGAGAAGGAATCGTCACACGGCTCGTGGATGGAGAACTTTCCATGGACGCGCCTTGCGGGCGTGACCATGCCGAAAGGCGTCAAGCCGCTGATCCCGCAGAGCGTCATCCGTCAGGCGCCTCCCGCCGAGCTGCGCCGGCTCACCGTCGACGGAAGCTTCGGCGGTTCGTACGAACGGCCGGACGCGGAAGTCCTGGAGCTGTGGCGGACGGGCGTGTCGGAAGTTCGCGATCTCATCGAGAACGGGTGGGACAAAAGTGGGTGAGCTCGCCGGCAGGGTCGCGCTCGTCACCGGAACCGCTCATGGGATCGGCACCGCGATAGCGGACGGCCTGCAAGAGGACGGCGCCACCGTGCACCGCGTCGATCGCGACACGGCCGATCTCACAGACTCGGCGCAGGTCGCAAAGCTCGTTGCGCGCATCGGGCGTGTCGATGTCCTCGTCAACAACGCCGGTGGGGTCGTGGGTCAGGTCGGAAAACCCCTCGACGAAGTCAGCGACCAGGATTGGCGAGCGATCGTCGACGCGAATCTCACGAGCGCCTTCCTCTGCACGCGCGCCGTCATCCCCGCGATGAAGGCCGCGCGGGCAGGTTGGATCGTCAACATCTCATCCGGTGCCGGGCGGAGCGTGAGCCTCACCGGCATCCAGGCCTATGCGAGCGCCAAGGCCGGGCAGATCGGGTTCACACGTCAGATGGCGCACGAGCTCGGTCCCTTCGGCATCACCGTGAATTGCATCGCACCAGGATTCGTCAGGTCCAACCCGACGACCGAGAAGCAATGGGAAAGCTACGGCGAGGAAGGCCAGCGGCGCCTCGTCGAAGGGATTCCACTGCGGCGTCTCGGACGTCCCGAAGACATCGCGAACGGTGTGCGGTTCTTCGTCTCGGGACGAGCCTCGTGGGTCACGGGACAGGTGCTATCGATCGACGGCGGGCGCTCACTGTTCTGATCGCTGCGCGTAGCTGTCCCAGTACCGGGTCCAGGCCTCGAGTCCCTCGTGCAGCCGACGCACGCGGAAGAATTCGTTCGGTGAGTGGAAGTCCTCGTCGGCCGTCGAGAACGAGAAGAACACGGTGTCGATGCCGAGAACTCTTTTGAAGAGCTCGCTCACCGGCAGGGTCGAACCCATGCGAACGCGAAGCGCCCTCTTTCCGTAGACCTGCTCCAGCACGCGCTCCGCGGTCAAAAGGCCCGGATGGTCCGAGGGGATGCGATATGGCCGCGCGGCGTGACGGTCGCCGCCCACCGAGAGGGTGACCCCGGCCGGCACGTGCGTTTCGAGATGCCGTACGACCAGCGCGCGGATCGCGTCGGGATCCTGATCGGGCACGAGGCGGCAGCTCAGCTTCGCGTGCGCCTCGTTCGGCGTCACGGTCTGGCTGCCCAGTCCCTGGTAGCCGCCCCACATGCCGTTCACCTCGAGCGTCGGGCGTATCCATTGCCGTTCGAGCGTGCTGTAACCCGGCTCACCGAACGGCGCGGGCGCGCCGACCTCGGAGAGGAAACGCGCCTCGTCGAACGGGAGCGCGCGGATCTCGCGCCGTTCGTCCTCGGGCAGGGCGACCACGTCGTCGTAGAAACCGGCGATCGCGACGCGGCCGTCGCGCGCATGCAGGCTCGCGACGAGCTCGGCCATCGCGTGCAGCGCATTTGCGATCGAGCCGCCGTAACGCCCCGAGTGCAGGCTGCGGTTCGCGCCCCGGAGGCTGAACTCCAGGCCGGACACGCCGCGGCTCGCGATCGTGATCGAGGGTTCGTCACTTCGCCACATCGCGCCGTCCGCCGAAAGGACCGAGTCGGCTCGGAGCATTTCGCGGTTCGTGACGAGGAACGGCTCGAGATTCCGGCTCCCGATCTCCTCCTCGCCTTCGAATAGGAACTTCACATTGAGCGGCAGCGCGCCGCGAGTGGCGAAAAACGCCTGCGCGACCCTGAGCGGGATCAGCATCGGGCCCTTGTTGTCCGAAACGCCGCGCCCGTAGAGCCTGCCGTCGCGCACCTCTGGCTCGAATGGGTCGCTCAGCCAGCGCTCGAGCGGATCGGGTGGCTGCACGTCGTAGTGGCCGTAGACCAAAAGCGTCGGCGCGTTTGCCGTACCGAACCATTCCCCGTACACCACCGGATGCCCCCCAGTAGGAAGGATGTGGACCTTGATGGGGCCGGCCTCGCGCAGCCGCGCGGCGACCCATTCGGCGGCGCGCGGCATGTCGTCACGGTGCTCCGGGTCGGTGCTCACGCTCGGGATGCGGGCGAACTCGATCAGCTCGCCGAGGATCCGGTCGCCGTGAGCCGCCAGGTACTCGAGCGGCGTCACCCCGGGAGCGATGCTTTGAGCAGGTCGAGGGTGTCGTGGCTCTGCGGGCGCCGGCCGTCCTCGACCTCGTGCATCAACGCGATGAGCCGCGAGACGAGCGGCGTCGGAACGCCGGCCTCCGCGCCGAGCGCGACGATCGGCCCCAATTGCGCGTCCGTCTCCGTCCGCCGCTTGCGCACGGCGATGTCGCGCCAGATCCCGCTGTGGGTCTTCGCCGACTTTCGGTTGAAGGCGACCATCTCGTCGAGCGAGCGCTGGGCGACTCCGCGGTCGGCGTCCGGCGCGAACGCATGCGGGTCGAAGCCGTTGAACCCTTCGGGCGTGATCCGGCGAGCGCGCGCGACGCGCATCACCTCGCGCGCGATCTCGATGTAGACGTCGCGGTAGCTCGGATTGGCCAGCGCGTCGGCGATGGAGTCGTTCGTGAGCGCGGTCGCGAAGAGCTGCGCCCCGTATCCGAGCTTGCCCCAGAGGAAGCCCCAGATGTTCGCGGTCACGAGGGCGCGGTCGTCGAAGTCCAGGAACGCGCGGTGCAGCTCCTCGATGCGCGGCGTGGTCCGGCCATCGATCTCTCCGACCACGACCGCGCCTCGTCCGGCGTACTGGATCACGCCCGGCTCGAGGTAGTCCGCTCCGAAGTTGACGAAGCAGCCGATCGTTCGCGCATCGCCGACGATCGTCTTGATCACCAGCTCGTTCAAGCCGTTCTGCGCCGACACGACGTAGCCGTTCGCGGCGAGATGCGGCGTGAGCTCGCGTGTGGCGCTTTCAGTGTCCTGCGCCTTCACCGCGAGGACGACGTGTTCGAACTCGCCCCGCAGCTGTTCCGGGGTACAGGCCGGGGTGCGTGAGACGAACTGCGCCAGAGGGCCCTCGATGCGCAGGCCCGCTTGATTGATCGCGTCGACGTGCTCGACGGCGCGGTCCACGAACGTGACGTCATGCCCCGCGCGCGCGAGATGCGCGCCGAGAGTCCCGCCGATCGCGCCGGCGCCCCACACCAGGAATTTCATCCCTAACCTCCGCGGTTTTCCGCGAGTCCGTCGCCGATCAGGCTGAGCGCGACGCCGACGACCAGCAGCGCGATGCCGGGAAGCGTCGTCATCCACCAGGCGAGCAGCAGGTACTGACGTCCCTCCGCGATCATCGCGCCCCACTCCGGGGTCGGCGGCTGCGGGCCGAGGCCGAGGAAGCTCAGGGTCGCTCCCGTGAGGATCGCCAGCACCATGCCGGTGAAGACGTAGATCAGCGCCGGCGCGATCACGTTCGGCAGGATGTGCCGCAGCATGATTCGTCCCGAGGAGCAGCCGATCGTCCGCGCGGCCAGCACGTACTCAAGATGCCGCGTCGCGAGCGTTTCGCCGCGGGTGATCCGCGCGTACGGGATCCAGCCGACCACACCGACCGCGATGTAGAGGTTGGTCAGCCCGGGGCCGAGGATGCTCATGATCGCGATCACCAGGATCAGGAACGGGAACGCCATCAGCACGTCGACGACGCGCATGAGGATCGTGTCGAGTTTGCCGCCTAGGTACCCGGTCGCGATCCCCATCAGGCCCCCGAAGATGAATGGGAACAACACCGAGAAGAGGCCGATCTGCAGGTCGAGTCGTGTGCTGTACGCGATGCGGCTCCAGATGTCGCGCCCGAAGTTGTCCGTACCGAGGATGTGACCTGGGCTGAACGGCGGCAGGAACGACTCGGCGAACTGCTGTGCGATCGGGTCGTAGGGCGTGAGCAGGGGCGCGGTGATCGCGACGAGGACAACAAGTCCAAGGAGCCCAAGGCCGGTCATCAGCGTCGGGTTGAGCCGGATCGACCGCACCCGAACGACGGGCGTCACCCGCGTCAGCTGTGTGGGCCCGACGCCGATTGCCTTCTCACTCATAGGTGACTCGTGGATCGAGGAACGAATACGAAAGGTCGACGACGAGGTTGACGACGATCACCAGGACCGCACTGACCACCGTGATGGCCTGCACGACCGGATAGTCGCGCGCCGTGATGGACTGGATCAGTAGCTGCCCCGTTCCAGGCAGCGCGAACACGGTCTCGATGACGATGGCGCCTCCGACAAGAAAACCGAACTGCAGCCCGAAGATGGTGACCGTCGAGAGCAATGCGTTCCGCAGTACGTGGCGCAGAAGGACCAGCCTCTCCGAGAGTCCTTTTGCGTGCGCCGTGCGCACATAGTCCGAGCGCAAGGTCTGGATGATCTGACCGCGCAGATTGCGGATGAGGACCGCAGAAAGCTGGAGGGCCAGGGTCAGCGCGGGGAGGAAGAGATACCAGATGTGCTGCGCCAACGTCTCGCCAAAGCCGGCGACCGGGAACCAATGCAGGGTGAGCCCGAACAGCAGGATGAGAAGGATGCCGAACCAGAAGTTGGGGGTCGTCAGCGCGAAGAGGAACCCGATCCGAATCAGCTGATCGGGCCAGCGGCCCTTGTTGACGGCCGCGACGATCCCGAAAGTGAGCGTGATGATGGCCGCCAGGCCCATGGCAAAGCTCGTAAGCGCGAGCGTTATCGGCACCCGGGTGAGCACGAGATCACCGACCGGCTGGCGATAGAGGAGCGACTGACCCATGTCGCCGTGGGCGAACCCCGATACGAACATCCAGTACTGCTCCAGCACAGGTCGATTCAGACCGAGCTGCTCGCGAAGCTCCGCGGCCTTTTGGTCCGTCGCGCGGTCGCCGAGGATGAGGAATGCCGGATCGCCCGGGAGGATCCGGACCATGCCAAAGATGACGATGGTGACGCCGAAGAGGACGAAGGCCATCAGGACAAGACGTCTGCGGATGTATGCGGCGCGCCCCATATCAGTCGGTCATCAGTAGACCACTGGCTGGATGGCTGACAGCCCGGCGTGGACCATCAGCCATCCGGCCGTCAGCTACTTGTTGATCTTCACGTCTTCGAATCGGTAGTAGGACAGTCCGTCGATGAAGAATCCATCGATGTTGCTGCGCCAGCCGGCCGTCGCGCCGAGGTAGGCGATCGACGCGATCGGAGCGGCATCCGAATAGATCTTCTGGATCTCGGAGTACAGCGCCGCGCGCTTCGTCGGGTCCTGCTCGAGGTCGGCCTTCGTGATCTTGTCGTTCAGGTCCGGATTGTTGTAGCGCGTCCAATACGAGAACGGGCTCGCCCCGCCCCGCATGGCGTAGTTCACGATCTCGGTCGGGTCGTTCATGTCGTTGGTCCACGCCGTCGGCGTCGACATGAAGTCGCCGGCTCGATAGTTCGTGCGCACGACGGCCGTATCCAGCGTCTGGATGTCCACGGTCACGCCGAGCTTTCCCCACGCGTCTTTCAGGATGACGGCGGTGTTGGCGAAGTTGGTGTTCCCGGAGCGGACCTGCATATCCATCGTGAATCCCTTCGATCCCGACGACGACGCCATCAGCGCCTTCGCCTTCTCGAGGTCGTAGGGGTACCCGACCACGTTCTTGTCGTAGTAGGTCCCCTGCGGGATCGGCGAGTTCATGACCTTCGCCTGGCCGAAGTAGACGTTCTTGATGATCGCTTCCTTGTCCGTCGCGTAGTTCAGCGCCTGCCGCACCTTGACGTCGTTGAGCGGCGGCTTCGAGGTGTTGAGGATGATGAACGCGGTCTGCTGGATCGAGAACGTCTGGGCCTTCAGGTTGGGCTGCGCGCTGAGTGCCGCGATCTGGCTGAAGGGCACGAAGTCGACCACGTCGGTCTCACCGCCCTGCAGCTTCAGCACTCGCGTGTTGTCGTCGGGGATGTACTCGATGCGGACCTCGTCGACCGCAGGGGTGCCTTTCCAGTAGTTCGTGTTGCGCTTGAGGATGATCGGGTCGCCCTTCTTCCAGCCTTCGCTGTAGTAGGCGCCCGTCCCCTTCGTCTTCCACGCGAGCGTGTTGTCGTAGTCCTTTGTGTCGGTGGCCTTCGCCATGTCCGCGGGCAGAATGCCGCCCGAGAACATCGCCAGCACAGAAAGAAGCGGCGCGTACGGCTGCTTCAACGTGATCGTGACGGTCTTGGGATCCGTCGCGATGACGTCCTTGATCGCCACGTAGTTGTCTTTCCAGGCGCTCTTATCGCCGCCACGGGCCATATCGAGCGAAGCCTTCACGTCGGTCGAGGTCATGGCCGAGCCGTCGGAGAACTTGAGGCCATCTCGCAGCGTGAAGGTCCACGTGAGCCCATCCGCGGACGGGGTCCACTTCGTCGCGAGCCCTTCTTGAACGCCGGTGCCGTCCTTCGTTGTGCGTAGCAGAGTGTCGTAGACGTTGACCGATATGAAGAGCGTTGGGTTGTCATCGATCTGCCATGGGACGAATGGGCTGAACGGCTCCGCGTTGCGCGCCATTCTCAGGACCTTCGACGCCGGGCTCGCACCTGGCGTTGGCGACGTCCCCGTGCCGGTGGTGGTCGGAGCGCACGCGCTGAGGAGCAGCCCCGCGATGGCCGCCGCTATGACGGGCCATCGGACACTACGTGCAAACATGAACCTCTCCCTCCATCGAAAAGCTGATGCGGACGATCGTGTTGAGTTCGCGTCGGCCTCCCCCCGCGCGTGTGCTTGCGCCGGCTGGCGCGAGTGTCCGCATTATCCGCGTTCCGCGGACCCGCTGGCCTCTATACCGCGTACCTCAAACTCTTGTTCGGCGTTAAGTCCAGGGCTAACGTGGGCAATCGAGGAGGTGCGCCTGTGAGCGGGATGGAGAAGCTCCTCGCGAGGATCAAGGCCCTTTTCGCGCCAAGTGCGCCACCGGCGGCCCCGCAAGAGGTCGAGGTTGAGGTAACGGCGACACCGCCTGTCACCGTTCCCGAGGTCGTCGCGACGCAGACTCCCGAGCCGATCACCGTCCCCGAGCCGATCGAGACGCGCCCTGAGCGTCCGCTCGCCGAAGAGCCTCCGGCCACGGTCGAAGAGCCACCGGCCCCCGCCGCGGACGTTCCGACCCTCGTTGAAGAAGCGCCGGCGGACTCCGACGCCGTGCCCGCCGAGGGGGTCACCCTGCGACTCGAGACCGAGCGCGGATCCCGATCGACGTTCCAGGTAACGAAGTCCGGCGCGACGATCGGTCGCGGGCCGGAGAGCACGATCCAGCTCGACGATCTTTCGGTGTCACGGAAGCACGCCCGGATTGCCTACCGGCAGGGCGCGTACTGGTTGAGCGACCTCGGGAGCATGGGTGGCACGTGGATCGACGGGACCAAGCTCGCCGCACCGCGCCGCGTCGCAGCCGGCCAGACGATCGACATCGGCGTGTGCCGCCTCGTGGTCGTCGCCGCCGCCGAGGGCGAGAAGACCGGAGCCGCGAAGGGGCCATCGAACGCGGCCTAGGGTCGCGATCGGCGGGATCCACATCGAGTCGAGCACGTTCTCGCCACACCGGAGCGGCCCCGGCGACTTCACCGTGGTTCGCGGCGACGATCTTCTTGCGCGATACGAGCTGCCGCCCGATCTCGAATGGCTGCCTCTCGTTCATGCGCGCGCTCTGCCCGGCGGCGCGGTCGAGCGCGACTTCTACGACTCGATCAAGGCGGAGATCCTCGAACGCCTACGCGCGGCATTGCCGGTCGACGGCGTCTTCCTCGACATACACGGAGCGATGAGCGTCGTCGGCATGACCGACGCCGAGGGCGATCTTGCCTCGGCGATCCGGGCGACCGTCGGTCCCGACGTGCTCCTCTCGGCGGCGATGGATCCTCACGGGAACATGTCGCGACTCCTCATCGGCGCGCTCGATCTCGCGACATCGCATCGCATGTCTCCGCACGAAGATGCGCCGCTCACGAAGACACGTGCGATCGCGAATCTCGTCCGCTGCCTTCGGGCCGGCGTGCGTCCGGCGAAAGCGTGGGTGCGCGTACCGGTGTTGCTGGCCGGCGAGCGCGCCAGCACGCGCGACGAGCCTGCGCGCGGGATCTACGGAAGTCTCGCGGAGATCGAGAAGCGGCCGGGGGTGATCGACGCCGCCGTATGGATCGGATACGCGTGGGCCGACGAGCCTCGCTGCAGTGCGGCGGTCGTCGTCACCGGCACCGACCCGGACATCGTCCAACGCGAAGCCCGTTCACTCGCCGATCGGTACTGGAACGCTCGCGCGGATTTCACCTTCAGCGTGCCCACGGGCGATGCGGACTGGTGCATCGCCGCCGGACTCGCGGCGACCGAGCGCCCCTACTTCATCAGCGACTCAGGCGACAATCCCACCGCCGGCGGCGCGGGCGATGTTGCCTACATGCTCGAGCGGTTGCTCGCACATCCGGACCTCGCCGCGGGCCGCGCGACCGCGATCTGGGCGAGCGTCGTCGATCCCGATGCGGTGGCTCGCTGCGCCGGCGCCGGCGAAGGCGCCGACGTGAACCTAGCCGTCGGTGGTGCGTTCGGGTCGGCGCACGGGAAAGTGCGCCTTCGAGGAAAAGTCGCGCGCGTGCTTCGAGGAGATCCCGTCGGCGGCGACATCGCGGTCGTTGAGTCGGGTGGTGTTCGTGCGATCCTCACGACCCGCCGCAAGCCCTACCACTTCGTTCGGGATCTTCAGGCGGTCGGTCTCGATCCAGCCCGTCATGTCCTCACGGTCGTGAAGATCGGCTATCTCGTGCCGGACCTCTTCACGGCGGCGAAGGGCTGGATCCTCGCGCTGACGCCCGGCGGCGTCGATCAGGACATCGTTCGGCTCGGCCACCGCAATCTCGAGCGGCCGATCTATCCCCTGGACCCGCACATGACGACGCCCGACCTCGAACCCGACCTCTCGGGGCGCTCGGTCAGCTCCTCGTGAGCTCTGGCTCGTGTGCCCACTCGCGATCCGCGTCGGGCTCGGCCGCCGCGGGCTCGCTCCGCTGCGTGACCTCGCGATCGAGCTTCGCGTTCACGACAAGTCGGCTGATGAATCGTCCGAGGACGCCCGCCAGCTCTTCCTCCGGGTCGTCGTAGCGCTGGCGTACGCGGCCCAGCACGAGCGCACCGAGGCTTCGCGCCCGATCGGCAAGAGGCACCACGATCAGCTCGCGCGTCTCCGCGGGGACCCACGGACGGAGTGCGCCCTGTCCGATGCGAACGAGTCGCTGCTGGTGCAGCGCCTGCGCGAGCGCACCGTGCTCGGACGCGTCCATCCGCTCGAAGCGGAGATTCTCGCGCGGCCTCGCGGCGGACAGCTCGAGCGCGCCGTCGGGATCGAAGAGCCAGACCTGCGCGAGATCGTGATCGAGCGAGCTGGTGAGCAGGACCGTCACGTCCTGGAGCGTTTCGAGGAGACGCTCGCCGAAGAGGGAAAGTCGGGCGAGCTCGTAGAGCGCGAACGCCTGGCGGCGGTGCGCCTCATCGCGTCCCGACACGGCCTCGCGAGCGAGCTCGAGAGAGACGAGCTCGGACACGCCCGACGCTATGAGTGCGTCTGCCGCGGCGAAGGACCGTCCGACGCGCAATGCGACGAGCACGCCGGTGACCGCTTCGGTCGCGATCAGTGGAGCGATCATCGCCGCGCCGGCGACGCGGTCATCGGCCAGGCGGATCGCCGTCTGTGTTTGCACCGTGGCGCCGCTCCGCCGAGTCTCCTCAACAGCCGCACGAGTCGCGTCGTCACCGATCGGGTCATCGACGACGTTGTGGCCCCTTCGCCGAGCCGCGCCATCGACGACGAACGTCAACGCGTCGTACTGACCGAGCCTCGCCAGTGCCGCGAGCCTGATGGACCATTCGTCGGCATCGCCGGCGATCTCTGACCTCGCCCCGCCGACCGCGGGAGTGAGCAAACGGCTGACGATTGACGGCATCGCCGACTCCTGGCGAACGATGCGATCCGCGGCGGCGCGAAATGACTTGGCCGCCCGTGGCTCCCTGATCGCACTCACCTCGACTTTGTTGCGCGCGCGATGTGACCGACGCGTGATGGGAGACATCAGCATCGGGGCGCGCGGGGTCGGTCGTCAAACGGGCCTTGTGTCTCTGCATCGTCTTTGCGCGCGAATTGATGCCGTCGCTCGGTGATGTTCGATGAAAATGCGATCCATGGGACGCGAAACGCTCATCGGGATCGCGCCGTTCGCGCTCGTCGCCGCCCTCGCGGCTGGTGTGGCGCTCGCGGGATTCGTGGCGAGTCCGCACGCGCGAATCGAATCGGCCGGCACATCCGCATCGAACGGGCCCGCGACCCCGGCGCAGACTCCCGTCGCCGAATCCGCGTCTCCCGAGCCAAAGGCATCACCGAGCTCGGCGCCGTCCGCTGCCGCGACGTCGAGCGGTCCGAAGTCGAACGACGCCGGCGCGATGCTGCGCGTCCACAACGAGCTTCGTGCCGCGGTCGGTGCCCCGGCGGTGCGCGCCGATGATCGGGTGACCGCCGCCGCGCAGCATCACGCCGAATACCTCGCGCGTGCCGGCGCCATCGGCCACGACGAGACGGCGGGCGAGCCCGGGTTCACCGGCGCGTCGGTGCGCGATCGTCTCGCGGCAGCGGGCTACGCCGACGCGAGGGCGAGCGAGGTGGCGGCTTCATCCGACACCGGCACGGAGGACGTGCGCTTCCTCTGGGATCTGCCGTACCACCGCCTCGGCCTCATGCATCCGCACGCAGCCGTTGCGGGCTGGGGCCATGCCGAGATCGGCGGGCACACCGCGACGGTCGGCGTGATCGTGTTCGATTTCACCCCTGCCGCACTCGAACGCGTGCGCTCGCCTGCCGCGGGCCAGCGCGTGACCGGCTCGTGGGCCGGAGAGGAATCCCCTGACCCGCTTCCACCCGGTGCGAGTCGGCCGGTGGGGTATCCGGTGATGGTCGTGTATTCGAACGCGGCGCAGGTCGACCTCCGGAGCGCGAAGCTCACCGATGCGAGCGGCCGCGACATCGCGGTCTCGGTCGTCCCGCAGATCTACGAGCCCGACTACGCCGCCGTCGTGCCGACGGCACCGCTCGCCCCCGATACGCGTTACCGCGTGCGGCTCGAGCTCTCGGTGGGTGGAAGCGATGTCGTGGAGGAGTGGGAGTTCGAGACCGAGCGTTAGCGGAGCGGCAGCGTCGCAGGACGTCCGATGAACGGTAGCTTTTCGCCGATCGTGAGCAGCACCGGGACGATCCTGCTCGCGAGAAGCTCGGGCCGGACCTTCTCCTCGTAGAAGGCCATCGCGGCGTCGACCTTTTCGAGATCCGCGCTCGCCAGCGGCGCTTTCGCGGCGCTCTGCGCAAGGAGCTTCAGCATCTGAGGATCGGCGAAGGTCGCGAAGGCCGGGTTCGCGCCGGCGACGGACTGCAACGCCGCGATCTCCTGCGGACCGAAGGCGGTCTTTCCGTGAAGAGGATCGAGCCAGGCGTCGAGCACCAGGGTACCGAGGACCGCGACGTACAGGGTCACCGCCGCGGTGGCCATCCCGAGCGGGATCCCGAGGACTTTGTCGAAACGCTTGAGGATCCCGACCCGGTGAACGATCCCGACCACGAACGTGGCGACCGTGGTGAAGAGCGTCCCGCCGACGAAAAGCGCGATCGCGCCGACGCCGAGGCCCGCGGTGCCCGTCGGCAGCGCACCCGTCAGCGGCCCGGCGTAGAGCACGCCGAGCGTGAGAAGCGCGCCACCCGCCGCGGCGAGGGGTACGACGAATCCCTTCCCGAAGCCGACGAGCGCCCCAAGCACGATGAACGCGACGATCGCGATGTC
>DATLPP010000233.1:0-2902 GCA_035535615.1 Candidatus Udaeobacter sp. | reverse complement strand
GTAGATGAAGAACTTATCCAGACCCTTTCCGGAGTCGGCGTTGTCCTCCACGTAGACGATCGCCGAGTTTCGGCTCTGCGGGCACTCCGCGGGGCCGCTGGCGCCGGTGCAATCGGCGACGAGGAGCGCCGCGCCGCCGGTGTTGTTCGGCGGCATTGGCGCCGGTGACGCATCCATGAACGCGACGGGCGCGTTGACGTGACGACCGGTCGAGTTGCTGTGCCGAACGTAGTTGACGCGGCCCTGGGCGCTGCTATCGCCGGTGCCGGGTACATAGCCAACCGGCCGCCGTGCGTTGAGGCCGAAGCTGCCGATGGCGTTCGGGTTCGGAGCCGCGTTGGTCATGACGGTACCGCCGCCTGTCGCCTTCGCGACCGCATCGATCATCAGCGTCGACGCGGTACGAGATGCGGAAGGAAATGCCGGCCCTTGATCGACACGCGCCTGCGCGATACCCGCCGAGGTCACGAGGCTCAGGGTGATCGCAAGGATGGCGAGTGAAGAGAGCGTGCGTGACCGCTTGATGCGCTCGAGGACTGAATACCGCATGCGTCCGTGTTCTCCTTTGACGATTTCTCATCGGATTCCCGACGAGCACGGACGCTATGGAGGTGATGGAGCCGCAGGTGAGCGGCCGTGACCTGATCTTTGGCGCGTACGGTCATGCGGTCGATCCCGTACGTATTTCGCATCGCGTGAATCGATAAGAGTCCGTCGATGATTCGTTGCACTGCCGTAAAATATTTGTTTGCACGCCGTCGCAAGTGTCACCGGTGTGTTTCTTGCAGGCGGGCCCACTATCGATAAGCCACTGAACGTCCGACCACGCGGTCGCGTGCTCGTGGTCGATGACGATCCGGTGATCTGCGATCTCGTCGCGGCGACGCTCACCGAGCACGGTTTCCCAACACGGCGCGCCTCGGACGCGCGCGAGGCGCTCTACCTGGTCGACCGTGAGGTACCGGACGTGATCGTCCTTGACGTTCACCTGCCCGACATCTCCGGCTACCAGGTGTGCCGTCGGCTCCGCGACGACCACGGCGACAGCGTCGGGATCATTCTCATCTCAGGCACGCGCAAGGAGTCGATGGACCGCGCGGCGGGACTCCTCCTCGGCGCGGATGACTACATGGTCAAACCGTTCGTTCTCGACGAGCTGCTCGCGCGAGTTCAGCGGCTCGCGAAACGGTCGCGCCCGATCGCCCGCACCGTCGTCGCTGGGCTCACGCGTCGCGAGCTCGAGATCCTACGGCTGCTCGCGTGCGGCATGGACCACGTCGACATCGCTCGCGATCTCGTGATCACCGCGAAGACGGTGGAGAAGCACATCGAGCACATCCTGCTGAAGCTCGGCGTCCACAGCCGCGCGCAGGCCGTCGCGCTCGCGTTGCAGCAGGAGCCGCTCCAGGCCGCACCCGCCGTGGTTGACATGATCGCTATGGACGCCGGCGGTGGTCGCCGCGAGGTCGTGAACTAGGGCCGCGCGCTCGGACTCGGTGTCGGTGTCGGCGTGGCTCTCGGTTGCGTCAGCTGTTTCGCGGCGGCATCACCGACTTGCGCGTAGAGCTGCGCCGCGCGAGCGACGATGGCGTCGAGATCAGGGGCGAGCAGGACACCGATGTCATTCGCGAAGCTCTGGCCCTCGAGCAGCGGATCGGTCGTCCGGGCGTAGGCCTCCGCGTCGGCCGGGGACATCCCCAGCTGACTCCCAAGCGCCACCAGAGCGTTGCGGCGCACAGTTCGCAGATCGGCCAGCGCCTTATCGGTGATGGTGGCTGCCTCGGCCTTGGTCACGGGGAGCACGAGCTCGTCGAATTTCTTGAGTTGATCGACGGCCGCATTCCACCCCCGACCGATGTCATGCTCGGCCGCGACACGCTGTGCTGCCAGAGCGGCGGGGCTCGCGACCGTCGTTCGATTCAGAGCGACAGTCCCGGGCGATGCGTGCAGGATCTCGCGCTCGGCCTGGATGGCTCGCGCGACGGCGGAGCCGAGGCCGACCGGCTCGATCGCGAGGACGCGCTCGCGGTTGATGCGCATTCCGTCCGCGGGCTCGTGCGCTTCCGTCCCGCGGCGCACCAGACCGACGGCGACGCCGGTCGTGCCGCCTTCGCTGTTCTTGAAGTAGTAGACGTCCCGAAGCACGAGGGTGCCGTTCTCTCCGGAGTCATCGAGGTGGCCAAAGTAGGCCTGGCCGTCGAGGAAGAGGACCGCCGACATGCGCTCTGATCCGAAGAGCGGGAGGGAACGAAGGTCGACGTTCGCCGAGACGAAGACGCCAAGTACGAGTGGCAGTGCGATCCAAGGAAGTGTCCATCGCAGCCAGCGGCCGGCGATCCGCACCCGGTCGCGCTCGGGGTCGTAGAGGCTCATCGGCCCGAATCTTTCTGCATGTACTGGGCGACCGGCGACGCGTCGGTCAGGTCTTCGACGAAGAGGATGGCCGACTTGGGAACGAGCATCCGCGATGAAGGCTCATGCAGCTCGAGGCCGCGGCGGACGATCCGCGTGTCGGGCGTCGCGTTCGGGTCGGCGTTGGCTGCTTGCTGAAGGTAGTAAACGTCTTCGATCTTCGCGTAGGCACCGAGGCGGTCGTAGTAACGCCCAAAGTAGGTCTGCCCGTTCGTCAGAAAGACGGCTTGGTAATGCGCGCGGCCAAGCGCCGGCACGGTGAAGTCCCACCACTGTGTGAAGAACAACGCGCCGACAAATACGAGGATGGCGACCCCGACGTTGCGCCCGAGCCGCCGATGCTCGACCACCCAGCGGATCGCGCGCCGGTATCCGAAGCGAAGTCTCGTCAGCGGGACGGACTCGGGCTCGGGCTTGTGCTGGGTCGCGCGGTCGTCGAGGGCGGGACGGTTGCCGAAGGAATCTGGCCCGACTTGAATTTCTTGATCAA
>DATLPP010000232.1:0-4074 GCA_035535615.1 Candidatus Udaeobacter sp. | reverse complement strand
GTGACCGGCGACATCGACGCCCTCACGCTCCGCGACTTCGTCGCGCGATCGTGGGAGACGCGTGACTGGGTAGCGCGTGAGGAGCCGAGGACATGACCAGAACGTTCGATGCTGTCGTGATCGGTGCCGGACCGTACGGGCTCGCGGTCTCAGCAGAGCTGCGCCGCGCCGGCGCCGACGTGCACGTCTTCGGTGACGCGATGTCGTTCTGGATGCGTCAGATGCCGAAGGGGATGTGCCTGCGCAGTAGCTGGTCCGCGTCGCACATCGGCGATCCGAACTCGCCGCTCAACCTCAACGTGTTCGAGCGGGAGCGCGCGGGAGGCATCGCTCGGCCGATCCCGATCGACGACTTCATTGCCTACGGTCACTGGTTCAAAGCGCAGGCGCTGCCGGATCTCGACCCGCGGAGCGTGACGCGGGTGGAGGCCACGGACCATGGCTTCCGCCTCACGCTCGCCGACGGCGAGGTGACCTCGGTCCGGCGAGTGATCGTCGCCGCGGGCATCGCGCCATTCGCGGCGCGGCCCGCGATATTCGACGGCCTCTCTCCCGATCAGGCGAGCCACTCCGTCGAGCACGCGGATCTCGCGCGCTTCGCCGGTCGTCGCGTCGTGGTCATCGGTGGCGGGCAAAGCGCGACCGAGAGCGCCGTCTTGCTGCAGGAGAACGGTGCCGAGGTCGAGATGCTCATGCGCGCGCTGAAGTTCCGCTGGGTCGGGCGCGCGCCACGTGAGGGCCTACTCGGCCCGATCCTCTTCGACCGCACCGACGTCGGGCCCGCGTTCCTCAGTCACCTCGTCGCTCATCCGATGGTCGTCCGAGCGCTGCCGCGCGCGCTGCAACGTGACGCCGCACGGCGCGCGCTCGCGCCCGGCGCCTCGCTCTGGCTTCGTCCGCGCATGGGTGGTCTCGTCGTGAGCATGGGACGGCAAGTCGTGGACGTCGCGCAGCGCGACGGCCGGGTCCACCTGCGGCTCGACGATGGCAGCTCGCGCGAGGTCGATCACGTGCTGATGGCGACGGGCTATCGCGTGGACATCCGGCGGTATCCCTTCCTCGCGCCGGAGCTCGTCGCACGCGTGCGGGATGTCGAGGGTCACCCTGTGCTCGACGAGGGATTCGAGACATCGGTCCCGGGCCTGCACTTCGTCGGCGCGCCGGCGATGTACTCCTTCGGCCCGCTGCTGCGATTCGTCTCGGGCACGGAGTTCGCGGCGCGGATGGTGACGCGGCGCGTGACCAATGGCCGCTCGGCGCTGCGCGAGACGGACCCCACCGTCGAGCTCCAGCGCGCCACGCACTGACGCCATGGCGTCGACGCGCGACCGGACTCGCGCGCGTGGGGCGCTCGTCTTCGGCGGCGACTACAAGGCGCTCGGCGTGGTGCGCAGCCTCGGCCGCCACGGCATCCCTGTATGGGTGCTGACGGACGACCACCTCCTCGCAGGATGGTCGCGTTACTGCCGGCGCGCCATCGCGTGGCCGTCAGCGCCTGAAGCCGAGCAGGTCGCGCGACTACTGGAGCTCGGCCGAGAGTGGGAGCTCAAGGGATGGACCTTGTACCCGGCCGGCGAAGAGGAAGCAGCCTTCCTCGCGCGCAACCGCGACGCGCTCGCGGAGCGTTACCGCAACAGCGTGTTGGTGCCGTGGGAGATCCTCCAACAGGCGTACGACAAGCGCCTCGCGCACCGAGTGGCGGACAGTGTCGGTGTCGACCATCCGCGAACATGGCAGCCGCGCGACCGCGATGACGTCGCAGCGTACGACGGGCCGTTCCCCGCCATCCTCAAGCCGGCGATGCGCCCGTCGCTCGATCCGTTCACGATCGATAAGGCCTGGCCCGTGCGCGATCGCGCAGAGCTTCTCTCGCGTTACGACGAGGCGCGCGCGGTCAGCGACGTGTCCGCGATCATGATCCAGGAACTCGTCGCGGGCGGAGGCGATGCCCAACTGTCGTTCGCCGCGCTCTGCCGCGACGGCGAGCCGATCGCACACCTCGCGGCGCGCCGCGCGCGGCAGTGGCCGATGGACTTCGGTCGGGCGAGCACGTTCGTCGAGACGATCGATGCACCCGACGTGGAGGCGGCGGCGAGGCGGATCCTGCGTGCGCTCCGCTTCGACGGCATCATCGAGCTCGAGTTCAAGCGCGACGCGCGCGACGGACGACTCCTCCTTCTCGACATCAATCCCCGCGTCTGGGGCTGGCACACGCTGGGGCGCGCCGCCGGCGTCGACTTCCCGTACCTGCTCTGGCGCATGGTGCACGGCGAGGAGATCGCGCCCGTCCGTGGGCGCGTCGGCGTGCGCTGGGTCCGCGCGCTCACCGACGTGCCGACAGCGCTGGGTGCGGTCCGTCGCGGCGAGCTGTCGCCCTTCGACTATCTCTGGTCGCTGCGGCCGCCCGTGGAGTGCGCGGTGTTCGCGCTCGACGATCCACTGCCCGCGCTGCTCGAGCTTCCCGCGACCGCGTACGTCGCGTGGGGACGCCGTCAGCTCGGCGCGGCGCGCGCCGCGGGTGCGGCGCGATGATCCGCACGCTCGACCCACTCATCGACCCGGCGTGGCGCGACCTCGTGCAGCGCGATCCGCGCGCGACGGCGTTCCACACGCCGGAGTGGATGGACGCGCTCCGTCGGACGTACGGCTTCGCGCCGATCGTCTACGCGACGAGGGGCGACGAGCTGCACGGCGCGATCCCGTTTTGCCTCATCGCGAGCTGGCTCACCGGACGGCGTCTGGTGTCTCTGCCGTTCTCGGACCACTGCGAGCCGCTCGTCGAGGATCAATCGCAGCTTGCCGCGATCCTCGACGACGTCGCGTTCGACGCGCGAGTTAACGAATGGCGATACGTGCAGCTTCGCCCGCGCACGGTCGGCGGGACCGTGGGCGGATTCGAGCGCGACGAGAGCAACTACTTCTACGCGATCGATCTGCGGCCCAGCCTCGATCTCATCTTCAAGGGCATCAAGCGGGACAACCGCGAGGACATCCGCAAAGCGGATCGGCGCGGACTGAGGCACGTCGTCGGCCGCGACGACGCGCTCGTGCGCGGGTACTACCGCCTCCACGCCATGACGCGCTCGACGCAGGGCGTGCCGCCGCAGCCGTACGCGTGGTTCCAGAACCTCGCGCGGTGCCTCGGCGAGATGCTCGAGGTGCATCTGCTCCTTCAGGACGACGTGCCGATCGCCGGCCTGGTGGCGATCTCGTTCCGCGATCAGCTCATGGTGAAATACACGGCCTCGGATCCCGTCCGCGACCGGCAGGGTATGGGTAAGTCGCTCCTGTGGAAGACGATCGTGCGCGCGAAGGAGCGAGGCGCCACGACGCTCGATTGGGGGCGCTGCGAGCGCGAGCACCACGGTCTCGCCCAGTTCAAGGAGCGGTTCGGTGCGGTGCGGAGCGACCTGATCTATCTCCGCAATCCGCCCGCTCCCGCTGACCGGCATCGGCCGTCGTGGGCGGCGCGTGCCGCGAAGTCCGTCGTCCCCCGCATGCCCGTGACGGTGCTCACGGCCGCGGGTCGCGTGGCGTACCGGCACGTCGGCTGACGCGATGATCAGCCTGCGACGGACAGCGCAGAACATCCTCATCGTCGGCTCATCGCACATATCGGTGTGGGTCGCCACGTTCGTGTTCACGGTGGTACAGGCGCGGTATCTCGATCCCTCGCGCTTCGGCCAGCTCGCGCTGGCACTCGCGTACGCCGGGTTCCTTTTGATCTTCGTCGACTTCGGCACAAGCACGCTCGTGAGTCGGACCGTGGCGCAGCGACGCGATGAACAGCAGAGCGTCATCGCCGCGACGCTGCTCATCCGCTCGGTCCTCTGGCTCGTCGCGCTCCCCTTCCTTCTGGTCGTGTCGCTCGTACTCGGATACGACGCCGACCTCGTGCGGGCGATCCTCGTGCTCGCCATCGCCACGCTGTTCGTCTCCTGGGGCGGCGCGGTCACCGCGTATCTGCTCGGGCGCGAGGAGTTCCTGTTCCCTTCGCTCTCGATGAGCGCGTATCGCATCGTCGCCGCGATCGTCGGAATCGCGATCCTCGTGCTCGTGCCGACGCCGAGCCTC
>DATLPP010000231.1:0-4607 GCA_035535615.1 Candidatus Udaeobacter sp. | reverse complement strand
GCGACCGGCGCGGCCCTTCGTATCACCGAGGACATTGGACGGGCCATCTCGCCGACCTGGTCGCCGGACGGGACCACGATCGCCTGTTACGGCACCGACTCGCAGGATCCCGGGCTCGGCGATCCGATGGTGCGCGTGTGGACCGTGCCCTCGCGTGGCGGGCAGCCGCGACGGCTCACGGAACGCTACGACCGCGGCGCGGTTCTTCTGCCGACGCCAACGGTCACGCCGGGGCCGATCTGGTCGCCCGATAACGCGAGCGTGACGTTCATCGCCGGCGACCACGGGAACACGCACCTCGTGCGGGCAACGATCGCGGACGGCTCGACGAGCGTCGTCGTCGGTGGCGAACGGCAGATCGCGTTCGCGAGCGCCAAGCGGGGATCGCGGATCGCATTCGCGGCGGGCGACCTCGCCGCGCCGTCGGACCTGTACGTCACCGCGTGGGACGGACGCGGCGAGCGGCGACTCACGCAGCTGAACAAGGAGATCCTCGCGCAGCTCGCGCCGGTGCACGGGGAGCGGCGAACCTTCATGAGCCCTCACGGCGGCACGCTCGAGGGCTGGCTCTTCCTTCCCGGCGAACGGCGCGGCCCGTCGCCGCTCCTTCTCGATATCCACGGCGGGCCGGCGAGCTTTTCCGGGAACCTCTTCTCGCTCGGGTACTTCTATCGGTACGTGCTCGCATCGCGCGGCTGGGCGGTGCTCACGCTGAACCCCACCGGATCCAGCTCGTACGGCCGCGAGTTCGCGCACGGTATCCGCGCGAAGTGGGGAGAGCACGACCTCGCCGAGCAGCTCGCGGCCGTGGATCAGCTCATCGCGGAAGGCATCGCCGATCCGGACCGGCTCGCGGTCACGGGATATTCGTACGGCGGGTTCATGACGAGCTGGACGATCGGTCACACCGATCGGTTCAAGGCGGCCGTGGTCGGCGCGCCGGTCACCAATCAGGAATCGTTCTTCGGCACGAGCGACATCGGCATGTGGTTCGCTCCGTGGGAGATGAACGCCGGGATCACCGAAGGTCGGGAGACGTTCCGTCGTCTCTCCCCGATCAACTACGTCGACAAGGTCACGACACCGACCCTCGTCCTCCACGGCGAAGCCGACGAGCGGTGCCCGATCGGCCAGGGCGAGGAGCTCTTCACCGGATTGGTCGCCGCGGGCAAGGTGCCGACCGAGTTCGTTCGCTATCCCGGCGGAAGCCACATGTTCATTGCACAAGGCAGACCGAGTCACCGCGTCGATTTCAATCGGCGCGTGGTCGACTGGGTCACGAGGCACGCGTCGCGCGACTAAGCGCCGGCCGACGAGTGCTTTGAGGCCTTGAGCGAAAAGAAGAGCGGGAGTTTCCCGTCGTCCTCAGGCGGCAGGCGGTGGGTGCCTTCTGGCGCCGGCTCAAGGAACGAGATCGGCCATTCGGCGAACGGAAACTCGTGGAGGAAGTCGATGTGAAGTCCGGCCGCCGTCAGCGCGGTCACGATCTCCCCCAGGCCGTGGCTCCAGCCGTACTCGAACTCTTGGGTGACCCGCGCATTCCGATCGGCATACGAACCCTTCGTTGGAGTGCTGATGGGCTCGGGCTGGCTGAAGTAGGGATAGCGAAGCCGGAGGTCGCGCACACCCTCGTCGTCGTCGAAGACCTGAGCGACGGGGTGGATCTCGGTGATGTAGAAGAAACCACCCGGCTTGACGAAGTGAGCGGCGACCCTCGCCCAGCTTTCGATGTCTGGTAACCAGTCCAGCACGCCGCGGGAGGTGTAGACGACGTCGAAGGTGCCTTCGAGATGTTGCGGTAGCTCGTAGATGTCCGATTGAACGAAGCGCGCGTCAAGACCGACGTCCTGCGCGAGCGCTTGGGCCTGGCTGATCGCCGCGGTGGAGAAATCCACGCCGGTCACGCGTGCACCCAGGCGAGCCCAGCACAGGGTGTCGAGCCCGAAGTGGCATTGCAGGTGGAGCAAGTCTTTTCCACGAACGGGTTCGACCTCCGCCATCTCGTACGCCCGAAGCTTGTTCAGGCCGGCCTTGAAGTCGGCGACCCTGTAGAAGTCCGACCGGTAGTTGATGCCGGTCCACTCGTCCCACAGCGCGCGATTGGCTCTGAGGTACTTATCCATCGCCCAGCGACAAGCGCGTTAGCCGAGCTGCCGCACGATGCGGACGGTCTCTTCGGACGTGAACGCTCGCATCGTGCGGCTGCGGCCATTCCCGGCCAGGCCGTACTCGATCGCCGCGCGGAGAGCGGCCTCATCATTCGGCGCTTCGGTGATCGCGACGGCGTCGTACTCGCCGAGGGTGAGGTAGACGTCTATGTCTTGATGCCTTGCTCGGTGAAGCTGATGAGCGTGATGTATCGCGCCATTGCTGTGCCTCCCCTTATCTGCGGCCAGGTCTCGTGCGCCGATAGGCTAATTGGATGGCGTATGCAGCGGTCGGCTTCGACCTTCTCACAGCGCTCCTCGATACCTGGTCTCTGTGGTCAGACGTGGCCGGAGACCGGGCTGTCGGGATGCGCTGGCACGGCGCGTCGCAGGCGCTGCTCCGTGGAAAGAAGTACCGGCCATTCGAAGACATCGTGCGCGAGAGCGCTAGCGAGGTCGGTGTCGACCCGAAACGCGCATCCGAGCTTCTCCGCCGCTGGGGTGACTTCGAACCGTGGCCGGACGTCCCGGAGGTCCTCGAGCGCCTCGACGGCAGGAAACGTTTCATCGTGACCAACTGCTCGCGGAAGCTCGGACGCCTCGCCGCGTTTCGTGCCGGCCGCTTCGACCTCGTCATGACGGCGGAGGAGGCGGGCGCGTACAAGCCGGATCCGCTTCCATATCGGATGGCGCTTGAGCGTCTGAGTCTTGACCCTGCGGAGGTGCTCTTCGTCGCGGGCTCGGCCCACGATGTCGGCGGCGCGGCGCGAGTGGGAATGGACGTGTACTGGGCGAATCGCGGCGGAGCCTCGGCGCCGACGGACGGCACGGCGGTGCGCCAGGAGCCGGATTTCCGCGGGCTGCTCGAGACGGTCGGAATCTCGGGTTGATCGGCCGGGCCGCCATCACGCAGCGCGACGACGGAGAGCTCGTCGACCCGCGGTCGGACGCCGATTGGCTCGATTGGGTGGCCGCGCGCGACATACGCAACTGGTGCGACAACGATCTGCTCCTCGACTGGCTGTCCGAATTCGGCGAGCAGCACGGATTCCGTCGCGACGATCAGCTCCCCGGCTACGACCGCGTTTTCGATCTCGCCCGCTACCTCATGGACCAGGGCCGGCGCTTCGAGCAGGCCGTGCTGGTCGACCTGCAACAGCGGTGGCCGGTCACGCGTATCGCGACGCGCCCCGACGAAGCGCGCTCTCTCGCCGCGGCCGAGGCGACATGGGATGCGATGAAGAACGGCGCGCCCGCGATCGCTTCGGGGGTCTTGCGCGATCCCGAGCGGCGCACGTTCGGGGTCGCCGATCTGCTCGTGCGCTCGGACGTGCTCGGGGAGCTCTGCCCCGATGCGTTCATCGGTGATCAGCTCGAGCTTCCTGTCGCCGCCATGAGGCATGGCCGCCATTACCGCGTCGTGGACGTCAAGTTCTCGACCCTCCACCTCTTGAAGGACGGTGGCCTCGGCGCGGACTCGCTCGACGTGATGGCGCAGGCGTGGATCTACAACGAGGCGCTTGGGCGGATCCAGGGCTTCACGCCGCCGGCCGCGTACGTCGCCGGCCGCGCATGGCGGCAGAGCGGGGCGCGCGGCGATCGCTGCTGGGAAAAACTGGCGCGTGTCCCGCGCGAGACCTTCGTCCGATCGCGCGACGAGGATCTCGGCGCTGTGGTGACGCTGGCGATCGCCTGGGTGAGGCGCCTTCGCACCGAGGGAGCCGAGTGGCGGGTCCTTCCGATCCCGTCCGTGCCCGAGCTCTGGCCCAACATGAAAGCGGGTAGCGACTTTCCGTGGCACACCGCAAAGGCGGAGATCGCCGCCAAGCTCGGCGAGCTCACGATCCTGCCACGCGTCAACGCGGATTTGCGCGCCGCGGCGCACGCGGTCGGAGTGACGCGTTGGGACGATGCGCGCACGTCCGCAAGCCTCCTCGGCCTCGACGGGCAGCACGGGCTGACGCTGGACGCGGTCATCGCGGTGAACCGGGACACGGGCGAGGTGTTGCGCCCCGACCGAGTGAGCGCGGACGAGAACGAGTGGCGTGTGCCGCCGCCGGCCGAGGCGTTCGTCGACTTTGAGTTCGTCCACGACATGGACGACGACTTCAGCACGTTTCCGCGGAAAGGTGGGCAGGCGCTCATCTTCCAGGTCGGCTCTGGGACCTACCGCGACCGCCGCTGGTCCTTCCGTCAGTTCACGGTCGACGATCTCGGCGTCGAGGCCGAAGCTCGGATGATCGATGACTGGCTCGCGCATCTGGCGGACGTCGCGCGCGACGCGGGATGCGCATCGGCGAGCGACGTGCGCCTCGTGCATTGGTCCCTCGCGGAGGAGTCGAATTTCGAGCGCGCGTACGAATCAGCGCGTTCGCGTCACCCCGATCGCAGCTGGCCACCTCTCGCGTGGTACGACCTGCTCGGCCGCGTGTTCCGCGCGCAGCCGATCGTGGTCAAGGG
>DATLPP010000230.1:0-2115 GCA_035535615.1 Candidatus Udaeobacter sp. | reverse complement strand
GGCATTCTGGAGTCCGCGGCTTGCGTAGAACTCCTGCTCGCCGGCGGTCCAGATGAATTCCTGCCCGCAGTCCTTGCAGGTCAGGGTCTTGTCTTGAAAGCTCACGGGATCGTCCTCCAAAGCTCGCGGCCCACTTATAGGAACGTGCGAGCCAGGGAGCCTCTTCAGTGTAGGCCTTAGGCGCGAATCCGCGCCGGATTGAGGGCCTTTCCAAGCCGTTCGAGGGCGTAGTAACCGATGCCGATCGCCGACGCCCATGAGAGAAACGCGATGAAGGGCGAGGTCAGGTCGGTTCCCGACAACATCGAGTGCAGGAACATCGTGACGAAGCCCAGATAGCTCACCCGATGCCACCATTGCCACGCGTTGTTCGTGAACCGGCGGCGCATCCAGGTCGTGACGAGCACGATGATCAGGAGATCGATCGAGATCGTCCCGAGGCCGATCGCGAGCTGGCCGTAGCTTGTCAGGAACGGGACGAAGACATCGAGGACGCCGATGTGCGCGGTCGCATCGAGAAGCAGCGCAACGATGTGCGTGAGCGCGGCCGGGATGATGATCCACGGCGTCCAGTCATGCAGGGCGCGCACGGCGCGGTTGTTCGCGAGGAAGCTGAGCGCCTGTGTCCGCGGCGCGAGACCCGAGAGCACCGAGATGCACAGCGCCGCGTACGCGGCGAGGCCGCTCGCTCGCGCGATCTCCCAGAAGACGAGGTCCATCTAGGACTTCTTCGTGACGGTCACCGCGGGGCGGGTGGTGGTCTGCACGCTGGTCGTAAGTGTGGTGGTCGTCGTGGTGGCCGTCGAGGGCACCGCGGTCGCAGCTGCGGCGGTCGTCGTGTTCGTCGTGGCTACCGCGGCGACCGTGGCGGGCTGGAGCGGCGCGTTCGTGACGTACAGGTGCGTGCCCGCGTAGCCGAACGAGGTGAGGAAGACGCCGAGCGTGGTGAGCACGCCTCCCAGCTTCAGTCCCCATGCCGGGACGGGACCGGATCGCTTGACGGTGCGACCCGGCCCCGTCTTCACAGGGATAGGAGGGAGGGTGGGGGATTTGGCGTTCATTGACCACATGGATACCGGTCGGAGGCGCCGTTGTTTTGAGAAACAGTTGAGAGTTCAGAGGGCCGCGCTCTTTTCTTAGCGGCCTCTCAGCATTGAATCGCAACGGTCCATTTGCGTAGGGTCAGGTGGTGAAAGAGCGGGCGGCCACTGCGGACATACGTTCGATGCCGGCGACGAAACGTATCCCACGATGCATGAGTACGCAGCATCCGGACAACGTCGCGATGCCGTTCTTCGCGCAGGGCGCCCCGATCACCGCGGAGGACGAGGTCCGCGAGGCGTACTACGCGTTCTCACACCTCGGATGCGACGAGCAGATGTGGGACTTCGAAGGTAAGGAGGTCGACGGCCACGTCGTCGAGAAGCTGCTGTCGACGTACGAGTCGTTCTTCGCCGAGCACCCCATCGGCGAATCCGTGCATCTCACGCCACGCATTCCGAATCCGGCGCTCGAGCCGATGCAGGCGAAGATCGTCCTCGAGGTCCTGCAGAGTCTGCCGCGCCATGCGGACATCGCGCGCGTCTTCTACCACCGCGAGCGGCCACCGATCCTCGAGCTCATCCACCCGATGACGACGTCCGCGCGCGAGCTCGATCGCGTGCGCGAGTACTACGAGCGCTTCGTCGCGGGGATGGAGCAGGTGACGCTCGGTGCCGACGAGCATCCGCTCGGCGCATGGTTCGGCCGCTTCTCGCCACCGACCGTGCGCATGATCCCGCTCATCGAGGACCGCGAGCACCTCCTCGCGGCCGACGACCTCGTGCGCGACTACCTCCGCGGCAAAGAGCTCGATCACATGCGCGTGTTCATCGCGCGGTCGGATCCAGCGCTCAACTACGGGTACCTCTCGGCTGTGCTGCTCGCGCTCGTCGCTCTTCAGAGGCTCGACGCGCTCGAGCAGGAGACCGGCGTCGCGATCTACCCCGTGATCGGCGTCGGCAGCGTGCCCTTCCGCGGCGGGCTGGCGCCGCGCACCGTCGATCGCGTCCTCGCGACGTACTCGAGCGTGCAGACATTCACGATCCAATCCGCGTTCAAGTACGACCACCCGCC
>DATLPP010000229.1:0-1883 GCA_035535615.1 Candidatus Udaeobacter sp. | reverse complement strand
AACCGGGTCTCCTCCTGCGCATCGGCGGCCTGCGCCTGCCGCATGCGCGCGACGTAGCTATCCCAGAGCCGGTCGTCGCCGATCGTCGCGGCCACTGCGACGACCGTGCCCGCGATGTCAGGGTGCAGGCGCTGCTGGTTGTCGAGATGCGCCCGCACGAGTCGCTGCGCCTCTCGGCGGATGTCATCGGCGCGCGCGTACAGACCGAGCATCCCGATGGCGCGCGTGCGCTTCTCGCGGACGTCGGAGTCTTCGCCATCGGCCGGCCGCCAGCCGGTCGCGTCGAGGATCGGGCGGAAGAGGTCTTCGACCAGACGGGCGAAGGGCCGTTCCGTCGCGTCGCGCACGGCGTAGTTCGCGAGCCATGTCAGGGCGTCGGCGATCGATGCGAGGACGGCGCGGTCCTGCTCGCCGCGAAGGGTCTCGACGCGGCGGAGGAACGTCGCGAGGGTCGCCTTGCCGTGACGCACGAGCGCCCAGAGATCGTCGAGCAGCGCGAGTCGCTCCTCCGCCGAAAGCTGGGCGACCCCCTGATCGAGGAGATCGCCTTCGGCGGCCGACGCGAACCCGAATCGGTAGAAGCCCCGGCCGCCGCCGTTCGGGAAGAACCACTTCGCGCCTTCCAGGCGCACGGTCTCACGCGGATGGCGTAGGACGAAACGCTGTTCGCGAATGCCCTTCGCCGTCCCAAATTTGACGACCATCGGCACCGGCCACACCTGGCCGGTCGGCTTCGCGCTCGAGTCGGAGAAGTAGCGCTCCTGCCTGAGCTCGAGCTCGAGCGCGCCCCCCGCCTGCTTCGCGCTGATGTGCACGAGCGGGTGCCCGGGCTCCTTGATCCACGCGTTCGCGATCGCCGTCACGTCCTGCCCGGACGCCTCGTCGAGCGCGCGCCAGAAATCGTCAGCCGATGCGTTGGCCTCGGCGTGCCGCTTCAGGTAGATGCGGACGCCCTCGCGGAATGTCTCCTCGCCGAGATAGCCCTCGATCATGCGAAGGACGGCCGCGCCTTTCGTGTACGAGATCGCATCGAAGCGCTGCGACGCTTCTTCGGCGCTCTTCGCCTCTACCGAGATCGGGTGAGTCGATGCGAGGGCGTCGAGGTTGAACGCGCTCGTATTGTCGGCGACGAAGTCGCGCCAGTAGCGCCACTCGGGATTCAGCGCGGCCGTCGCCTTCTCGCCCACGAACGATGCAAATGACTCGTTGAGCCAGAGATCGGTCCACCAGCGCATCGTGACGAGGTCGCCCCACCACATGTGAGTGAGCTCGTGCGCGGCCGTGCTGAAGATCCCCTTGAGCGTTTGGATCGATGCATTGCGATCGTCCGCCGCGAGGAGCCGCGTGCGGTACGTGATCGCGCCCGGATTCTCCATCGCGCCGGCCTCGAAGTCGGGGATGCCGATCGCGTCCACCTTTATGTAGGGATACGGGATCGCGGTGTAGTCCTGCAGCCATTCCACCGAGCGCACGTGCGCGTCGCGCGCGTAGATGCCCTGCTCGGCGAGACCCGGCGGCAGGCAGACACGAACGGGGATGCCGGACGGCGTGGTCACCGTCGGCGTGAATTCGTACGGCCCCACCGTGAACGCCACGAGGTACGAGGAGATCTTCGGCGTGTCGCGGAAGCGGGTGCGGGTGCGGCGCTCGTCGACCTCTTCCTGCGAGACGATGGGCATGTTGCCTATCGCGGCGTTCCCGGCCGGGTGGACGAGCTCTAGCGAGAAGGTCGCCTTGAACTCGGGCTCATCGAAGCACGGGAACGCCCGCCGGGCGTCGGCCGCCTCGAACTGGGTCGCGGCGTAGCGCTCCTCGCCGCGGAGCGAGCGATACAGGCCGCGCAACGAGTCGCGGATGCCGCCCTTCCAGGAGATCTCGAGCAC
>DATLPP010000228.1:0-2384 GCA_035535615.1 Candidatus Udaeobacter sp. | reverse complement strand
GACTGTATGTGCGCGGCGAGCCGCGTCACGATCTGGCCGACGCGCAGGATCCGGCTAGGCGCGCTCGAGGTAGTCACCGGTTCGTGTGTCGACCTTGATCTTGTCGCCACGCTCGACGAAGAGGGGCACGTTCACGCGCAGTCCCGTCTCGACCGTGGCCGGCTTCGTCGCGCCGGTCGCCGTGTCGCCTTTGAGGCCGAGATCGGTGTCGGTGACCGTGAGGACGACCGAGGCGGGCATCTCGACACCGATCGGCGAGCCCTCGTACTCGCTCAGGACCACAACCATTCCGTCGGTCAAGTAGTTCGTGGCATCGCCGAGCTGGGCGTCGTCGAGCGCTATCTGGTCGTACGTGGCCGTGTCCATGAAGTGATAGTGCGTGCCGTCCTTGTACTGGAACTGCACGTTGCGGTGATCGAGGCGCGCCCGCTGATATCGGTCGTTGGCCTGGAACGTCTTCTCCACCAGGTCGCCCTTGCGGACGTTCCGGAGCTTCATGCGCATCTGCGCGCTGCCACGTCCGAGCTTGATGTGCTGGAACTCGACGATCTGATACAGAACGCCATCGACCTCAATGGTCATCCCACGCTTGATCTCTCCGGCACTGATCACGTCTTCTTCGTCTCCTCGATGAGCCAGCGTAGGGCCAGCTCGTATCCCGCCACGCCCTTGCCGATGATCTGCGACTCGGTCACCTCGGTCAGATAGCTCTTCCTTCGGAACTCCTCGCGCGCGGCGATCTCGCTGATGTGAACCTCCACGACCGGGAACGGGGAGTCCGCCACGGCATCGCGCAGCACGACCGAGGTGTGCGCGAGCCCGCCGGGATTGATGATGGCACCTCGCGCGTCCCGGTGCTGCTGCAGGAAGTCGATGAGGGCCCCCTCGTGATTCGACTGAAACGCGACCAGGTCGCACCCCGCCTCGCGCGCGATCTCGCGGCAGCGCGCCTCGACCTCCTTCAGCGTGGTCCGTCCATAGATCTCCGGATCGCGCGTGCCGAGAAGGTTGAGGTTCGGGCCATTCATGAAGAGAAGCTTCATGCCGCGCTCTCCACGACCCGCGCCGCGGCGCGAAGAGCGGGCTCGCCCACGTCGGTCACCTCGCTGAACCGTCCGATGCGGCGAGGAAGGATCCAACGGAGCTTGCCGGCACGCGCCTTCTTGTCGTGCAGGACGTAGCTCCACACGGCTTTCGGGAGCCGCGCGCGCTTCGGCAAGGCGGCACGGACGAGCAGCTTCTCGAGCTCTGGCCGAAGCGTCGGTGGGGTGAGGTCGAGCTTCTCCGCGAGGGCCGTCGCGTAGACCATGCCGATGGCGACCGCCTCACCGTGGGTCACGCGATAACCCGACGACGCCTCGTACGCGTGCCCCATGGTGTGCCCGAAGTTGAGCAGCTCGCGCAGCCCGGACTCGCGCGGGTCCTGACTGACGATGCCGCCCTTCACCTCGGCGGCGATCGTCACGGCCGCGAGGATCGCGCCGAGATCGCCCGCCCGGACATTCTCGAGAGAGCGGTCCAGCTGCGCGACCGACTCGCGGTCCGCGATGAACGCGCACTTTGTGACCTCAGCGAGACCCGAGGAGACCTGGCGCGCCGGAAGGGTCGCGAGGACCGCGAGGTCGGCGAAGACGGCGTCCGGCGAGTGGAACGCGCCGACGAGGTTCTTCCCCGCGGCGATATCGATGGCCGTTTTCCCGCCGATGGAGGCGTCGGCCATGCCGAGGAGCGTCGTGGGGACCTGCGCGACGCGGATCCCGCGGAGGTAGGTCGCCGCGACGAAGCCGGCGACGTCGCCGACGCTGCCGCCCCCGAGGGCGACGATTCCGCCGTCGCGGCCGATCCCCTCACGCGCGAGCGCATCCCAGAGCCGAGCCGCGACCGACAGCCGCTTGCCGCGCTCGCCACCGGGCACCCGGATCGCGACCGCTCCCAGGCCGACCGCGTCGAGCGAGCGCAGGACCGCGCCTTCGTACCGCTTCGCCGTGGCGGCGTCGCTCACGACGGCGACGCGCCCGCGCCAGCCCAGGTCCGCAAGGTGCGGTCCCACGTGGTCCAGGAGGCCGGCGCGGATCAAGACGCGACAGGTCCCTTCGGGGCCGGCGACATCGATGCGAACACCGCGAGCTGACACGAGCCAGGCGGCGATCGCGCGCGCGGTCTCCTCGATGCTCGCGCCGTCGACGTCAAACGTCACGTCGGTATCCGCGTACGCGACCTTGCGCTCGCGCAGGACCGCTCGGGCGCGGTCGCGCGGCGCGAAGAATTTCGGATCCTTCGGGTCCTGATTCGATCGCTTCGCCATCGTCGCCGCGATGCCCGACGTCACGCGATCAAGCGATCCACGAAGGCCCACGATCAACCCGCGCTGTCGCATGAACACG
>DATLPP010000227.1:0-4847 GCA_035535615.1 Candidatus Udaeobacter sp. | reverse complement strand
GGGCGGCCGACGACGGTGCTGCGCCCCACGACGGCGGCGCGCGCACCGCGCAGCGTCACGCCGTGGAATTTGAGGAGCTCGACGACAGCCTCCGCGGTCGACGGGACGAAGCGCGGCCGTCCGTCGGCGAGAAGACCGACGTTGAACGGGTTCATCCCCTCGACGTCTTTGGCAGGAACGATGTGATCGACGATGTGACCCTCGTCAAGCGCTCCGGGCAGGGGAGTGAGGAGCAGGATCCCGTGGACCCGGGCGTCCGCTCCGAGCCGCTCGAGTGTGGCGATCAGCTTCTGCTCCGATGCGTCGCCGGAGAGATCCATCTCGTCGACCGCGATCTCGAGCTTCGCGCCGCGCGCCATGAGGCGCTGGAGATACGTGTTCGCGGCCGGATCGATCCCAACGGAGACCGCCGCCAGACGCGGTGCGACACCTCTTGCGTGTAGAGCCGCGCTCCGTTCGCGCGATCGCTCGTGCAGCGCTTCCGCGAGTGCCTTGCCGTGAAGGAGCCGCACGTTGATGTTCTAGCGTGCGATCCGAGATTCGACGAAGTCGGTGATGCGCCTGCGCTGCTCGTCGCTGCCGTCGACCGCGCGATCGAGGTGCTCGGAGATTGCCTTCACCTGGGCGGCGTCCTTTACCGATGCGAGGTTGATCATCACGTTCAGGGCGGCCCCGCGTAGTGCGGTCTCGGCCATGAGCGCGCCGACGCCGATGTCGCTCGCCGTCATCGGGCTCGAGCGTGCGACGCCGCGCTCGCACGCGTCGAGCAGCCGGCGCGCTGTTTCGGCGACCTCGAGCGGCACTCGCGAGGCCGCAAGCAGCGCCGCCTGCATGCGCTCCTGGCGCTCCTTTTTCTCCTCCTCCGTCTTGCGCGGCATCTTCATCGCCTGCGCGACGCGCGCGTACGCGGCGCTGTCGTCATCGACGAGACGGAGGAAATCGGAGCGGAGGTTGTCGGTCTCCTCGACGTAGCTCTTGAGCTCTTCGGACGGCTCTTTCTTCAGCGTGATCCGAGCGACCATCGCCGCGAGCGCCGCGCCCATTGCGCCCGCATAGGCCGCCGCGCTCCCGCCGCCGGGGACCGGCGCATCCGCGGAGAGATCGTCGCTGAACGCGCGCAGGGTCCGTTCGATCAATCGATCAGTCATGGGAATGGGGGCGAAGTGTACGTGCTAGCATCGATCGAAACTTCATACGCGATCCCTTTCATATAGAGAGGCTGAGGGAACGGCCCGATGACGCCTCGGCAACCGGCGGAGACCCGCTGCGGTGCCAATTCCGTCCCGATGGAGAGCCCTAGGGAAAGATGAGAGGGTCGACCGAACTGGGAGACCTCTCGTCATAGATAGAAGGAGAGGTCTTTTTATTTGAGCGCACTGGCGAGCCTGCTCAGATCCGGAGAGTTCGTGGTCACGGCGGAGCTCAATCCGCCGAAGAGCGCGGCGGCCGGCGTCGTCCGCCGCCGCAGCGAGGCGCTCAAGGGCGTCGTCGACGCGGTGAACGTCACCGACAGCAACCGCGCCATGGTCGCCATGGCCGCGATTCCCGCCGCGACGATCGTCCGGAGCGCGGGCCTCGAGCCGATCGTTCAGATCACCGGGCGCGATAGGAACCGCATCGCACTGCAGGCCGATGTCTTGGGTGCGGCGGCGATCGGCATCGAGAACTTCGTGTTCATGAGCGGCGATGACCCCAAGCAGGGCAACCACCCCGACGCCGTGAACGTGAAGGACCTCGACGGGGTTGGCCTCGTGAAGATGGCCGTCGGCATGCGCGACCAGGCGCGTTTCCTCTCAGGCGACGAGATCAAACAGCCGCCGAAGATGCTCATCGGCGCCACGGCCTCGCCATTCACGAAGCCGATGGAGACCGACCTCACGAAGACGTTCGAGAAGATCGCGGCGGGCGTGGAATTCCTGCAGACGCAGCCGGTCTTCGACCTCGCCACGTTCAGCCGCTGGCTCGTCGAGGTGCGTCGCGGCGCATCGCGCGAGGTGCCGATCATCGCGGGGGTTCTCGTGCTTCGCTCGCCGGAGCAGGCCGAGCGGCTCGGCAAGGTGCCGGGTCTCGCGCTCGGTCCCGAGGTCCACGATCGGATGAAGAAGGCGGCCGATCCGGAGGCGGAAGGCGTCGCGATCGCGGTCGAGATGGTGAAGGCACTCAAGGCTCTTCCCGGTGTGCGCGGCGTTCATATCTATGCGATCGAATGGCCCGAAGCGGTGGCGCGCGTCGTCGAGGCGGCCGGACTGCTTCCGCGGCCAGAAGCGAGGGTGCCGGCGTGACCATCAAGACGACGGTGATCGGCGCGTATCCGAAGATCGGTGACGGGCTCGAAGCGCAGGAGCTGAGGCGCGCACTCCATCGACACGATCGCGGCGAGATCTCCGACCCCGAGCTGGACAAGGTCTTCGACGAGGTCACGCGTTTGGCCATTGGAGAGATCGAAGCGGCCGGAGTCGACGTGACGAACGACGCGCAGATCCGGTGGGACGATCTGCTATCGCCGTTCGCGCGGACATGGTCAGGGGTCGAGCCCGGGCCGCTCGAGCGCTTCTACGACAACAACACGTACTTCCGGCAACCCGTGATCGACGGCCGGATCGTGACCGACGGCCGTTCGCTGGTGCGCGACTACACATTCGCCGCCGGGGTCGCGAAGACCAAGCTGAAGGCTGCGATCCCGGGACCGCTCACCTTCGCGACGCTCACCGCGCGCGACGAGCAGTACGACTCGCTGGAGGAGCGGGTGCTCGCCATCGCCGACGCCACCGCGAAAGAGATCGCGGGCCTCAAGGCAGCCGGCGCCACGATGATCGACATCGAGGATCCGGCGGTCGTGGCGCTGCCGCAACACATCGAGCTCGCGCGTGAGGCGTACCGCCGCTTCGCGGACCCGGACCTGGCGCTTACGCTCGTGACCTACTTCTTTCCGGCCGATCCCGTGTTGGAGTCGCTCGCGTCGTTCCCGGTCGGCGCGGTCGGCATCGACGTGCGGAGCCGCGACACGACCTCCTTCGACCGGCTCGACGCGTTTCGCACGCAACACGTCGTGCTCGGCGTCGTCGACGCGCGGAACACGCGGCTCGAGACGGCCGACGAGGTCGCTCGCTACGCGGAGCGCGCCCTCAAGCTCGTCCCGCAGGAGCGGCTCGTCCTTGCGACGACGACCTCCCTCGAATATCTGCCGCGCGACGTCGCTCGCGCCAAGCTCGCGGCGCTGGTCGAGGGCGCGCGCCTCGTCGCGGGAGAGAAGGTGCCCGCGTGACCGGCAACCTCTTGCTCACGACCACGGTCGGCTCATTTGGGAAGCCCGAGTACCTGACAAAAGCGCGCGGCCAGGTGGCGCGCGGCAAGCTCGGCGCGACCGAGCTCGAGGAGCTGGAGCGAAAGGCGACCGCCGAATGGATCCACCGCCAGGAAGACATCGGCCTCGACGTCCTCGTCGATGGCGAGATGTACCGCGGCGACATGGTCGCCTACTTCGCGGAGCGGCTCGAGGGATTCAAGATCGGCGGCCTGGTGCGCTCGTACGGCAACCGCTACTACCACAAGCCCGTTATCGCGGGAAAGGTCGCGCGCCCGAAGCCAATGACGGTGAGCTGGTTCGAGTACGCGCAGTCACTCACGTCAAAACCCGTGAAGGGAATGCTCACCGGTCCGTACACGCTGCTCGACTGGTCCTACAACGAGGCCTACCCGACGCGCCGTGACGCGGTGCTCGCGCTTGCCGAGATCGTCCGCGACGAGGCACGCGACCTCGAGCGCGCGGGCGCGAAATACATCCAGATCGACGAGCCCGCGATCCACGCGCGACCCGAAGAGATCGAGATCGCGATCGAGGCGATGGGCATCGTGACGGCGGGCTTGTCGGCGAAAACGATCTCGCACATCTGCTACGGCGACTTCGCCGCGATCTACCCGCAGGTGCTCGACCTGCCGGTCGATCAGCTGGACCTCGCGATGGCGAACTACGGCTACCGCTGGCTCGATCTGTTCGACCGCAATCCTTTCACGAAGGAGCTCGCGATCGGGATCGTCGACGTGCACGCGCACGCGACGGAGACCGTCGAGGAGGCCGCCGAAGGGATCCGCAAGGGGCTCCGCTACGTCCCGGCCGACAAGCTCTGGCCGCATCCCGACTGTGGGCTCAAAACGCGGACCGTCGAGGAGTCCGTCGAGAAGTGCGTCGCGGTCGTCGAGGCGACAAAGGTCGTTCGCAAGGAGCTCGCGAAAGTCCCGGCGTAGCCAGGCAGCGCCGGCGGACTAACGAAAACGGCCTGCCCGGGGCATTACATGGTGGACCGTGATGACCGAAGAGCGCTGGGCCGAGCTGTACCGCCTGGAGTTCCCGCGCATCTATCGAGCGCTTCTCGCCGTGTTGCGCGACCGCGAACGCGCACTCGACGCGCTGCACGACGCCTTCGTCGCCGGACTACGCCATCCGCCAGCGCACGATACCGATCTCGCGGGCTGGCTTTTCGTGGTCGCTGTCCGGAGTGCGCGGCGACTCCGACATCTGCCGCTCCTCCCGCTCGAGTGGGTAACGGGCAGCAGCGGTGACGACGAGATTGAAGCGGCTCTCGACCGGATGGAGGTCGGACGGCTCCTTGCTGGCCTTACCGAGCGCCAGAGGGCGATGGTCGTCGCGCAGTTCTACCTCGGCCTCGATCACCGCGAGATCGCGCGGCACTTCGGCGTGAAGACCGGGACTGTCAGCGCGACGCTCGCGCAAGCGAAAGCGCGGATGCGTGCGGAGGTGCGGAATGTTTCCTGAGCTCAGCATCGAGCGGGTCTTCCGACGGGAGCTCGATAGTTTGTCCTTGCCCGACGAGCAGGTATGGGTGCCG
>DATLPP010000226.1:0-5989 GCA_035535615.1 Candidatus Udaeobacter sp. | reverse complement strand
GCTTCTTCACCGCTACCTCGAGGAGCACCACATCACGCCAGACGAGCTTCGCAAGGCGCTGCGCGCCGCGACGATCGCGACGAAGGTCGTCCCGGTCCTCACCGGTGCGGCGCTTCGGAACAAGGGCGTGCAGCCGCTCCTTGACGCCGTCGTCCAGTACCTGCCGTCTCCGCTCGACGTTCCGCCGGTCACGGGTCTCGACCCAAAGACGGGCGAGGAGGTCCTGCGGCGGCCGAACGACGAGGACCCGTTCAGCGCGCTCGCCTTCAAGATCGCGAGCGACCCGTTCGTTGGCAAGCTCGCGTTCTTCCGCGTCTACTCGGGAGTCCTACGCTCGGGCGACACAGTCATGAACGCCACGAAGGACAAGAAAGAGCGGATCTCCCGCATCCTCCTCATGCACGCCAACCACCGCGAAGAAGTCGAAGAGGTCGCAGCCGGTGACATCGCGGCCGCGGTCGGTCTGAAACAGACCTTCACCGGCGACACGCTCAGCGCCCTGGAGAAGCCCGTGATCCTCGAATCGATCAAGTTCCCCGAGCCGGTCGTGCAGATCGCGGTCGAGCCCAAGACGAAGGCCGACGAAGAGAAGATGTCGCTCGCCCTCGCGCGCCTGGCCGAGGAGGATCCGACCTTCCGGGTCCACACCGACCAGGAGTCCGGGCAGACGCTGATCTCGGGCATGGGCGAGCTGCACCTCGAGGTCATCGTCGATCGCATGCTGCGCGAATTCCGGGTCGCCGCGAACGTCGGCCGGCCGCAGGTCGCCTACCGCGAGGCCCTCACCAAGCCCGCGCAGGGCGAAGGGCGCTACGTCCGCCAGTCCGGCGGCAAGGGCCAGTACGGGCACGTGGTCGTCGACTTCGAGCCGCTCGAGCGCGGCACGGGTTTCGAGTACGAGTGGGGGATCCGCGGGGATCGCCTTTCAAAAGATTGGCAGAAGGCCGTCCAGCAGGGAATCAAAGAGGCGATGGAGAACGGCGTCATCGCGGGCTATCCGATGGTCGACCTGCGGGCCACGGTCGTGGACGGCTCACAGCACGACGTCGACTCCAACGAGATGGCCTTCAAGATCGCGGGATCCCTGGCCCTCAAGGCCGCAGTGCCGAAGGCCGGTCCGGTCATCGTCGAGCCGATCATGAAGGTCGAGGTCATCGTCCCGGAGGAATTCATGGGTGAGGTCATCGGTGACCTCAACAGCCGGCGGGGCCACGTCCAGGGCACCGAAGACCGGGCGAACGCACGGGTCATCGGCGCGATGGTGCCGCTCGCGCAGATGTTCGGCTACGTGACCGACCTGCGGTCCAAAACGCAGGGCCGCGGTTCGTACTCGATGGAATTCGATCACTACGAAATTCTGCCGCAGAACCTTGCGGAACAGATCATCACCAAGAAGTAAGGGACAAAGGGGAGGGTCAAGTGGCAAAGAAGAAGTTCGAGCGAAACAAGCCGCATGTGAATGTGGGGACGATCGGTCATATCGATCACGGCAAGACCACGCTCACGGCGGCGATCACGAAGACCCTCTCGTTAAAGGGCGGAGCCGAGTTCCGCGCCTTCGACACCATCGACAACGCGCCTGAAGAGCGCGAGCGCGGCATCACGATCTCGATCGCGCACGTCGAGTACGAGACCGACAAGCGCCACTACGCGCATGTCGATTGCCCCGGCCACGCCGACTACATCAAGAACATGATCACCGGCGCAGCGCAGATGGACGGCGCGATCCTCGTCGTCAGCGCGGCCGACGGCCCCATGCCGCAGACGCGAGAGCACATCCTGCTCGCCCGTCAGGTGGAAGTGCCGCAGATCGTCGTGTTCCTCAACAAGGTCGACATGGTCGACGATGAGGAGCTGCTCGAGCTCGTCGAGCTCGAGGTTCGTGAGCTGCTTTCGAAGTACGGCTACAAGGGCGACGAGGTGCCGATCATCCGCGGCTCCGCGCTCAAGGCCCTCGAGAGCACCTCCAAGGACATCAACGCACCTGAGTTCAAGTCGATCCTCGACCTCATGAACGCCGTCGATAGCTACATCCCGACACCCGTACGAGCGAAGGACAAGCCGTTCCTCATGCCGATCGAGGACGTCTTCGGCATCAAGGGCCGCGGCACGGTCGCGACCGGCCGCGTCGAGCGCGGCATCGTGAAGGTGGGCGAGGAGATCGAGATCGTCGGCATCCGGGACGCGAAGAAGTCCGTGGTCACCGGCGTCGAGATGTTCCGCAAGCTCCTGGACCAGGGCGAGGCCGGCGACAACATCGGCCTCCTGCTCCGCGGGCTGGAGCGCGAGGACATCGAGCGCGGCCAGGTCATCGCCAAGCCCGGCTCGGTGAAGCCCCACACGACCTTCAACGCCGAGGTCTACGTGCTTTCGAAGGAAGAGGGCGGCCGGCACACGCCGTTCTTCTCCGGATATCGCCCGCAGTTCTACCTGCGCACCACCGACGTGACCGGCGAGGCGAAGCTGTCGGAGGGCACCGAGATGATCATGCCCGGCGACAACTCGAAGATCGAGGTCACCCTCATCACGCCGATCGCTCTCGAAGAAGGTCTTCGCTTCGCCATCCGTGAAGGCGGTCACACCGTCGGCGCGGGCGTCGTCACAAAGGTAATCGCGTAATGGCCAAGCAGCGCATCCGGATCCGCCTCAAGGCGTACGACCACAAGCTCATCGACCAGTCCGCGGCGCAGATCGTCGAGACGGCGCAGCGGACGGGGTCGACGGTCACCGGTCCGGTCCCGCTGCCGACACGCATCGAGAAGTTCACGGTCATCAAGAGTCCCTTCATCTACAAGGACTCTCGCGAACAGTTCGAGATCCGAACGCACAAGCGGTTGATCGACATCAACGACCCATCGCAGAAGACGGTCGACGCGCTCATGAAGCTGAACCTTCCGGCGGGCGTCGACATCGAGATCAAGCTCTAAAGAGGCCCAGAGAAAAAGATGAGCGACGAAACGAAAGTGGAAGAGAAGGACGAGCAGGCGGAAGCGACCAATGCTGCCCCGGCGCTTAAGAACCCGGTGCTCATCGGCCGCAAGCTCGGCATGCTCCAGCACTTCAAGGACGACGGCTCGGTCGTGGGGGCGACGATCATCGTCGCCGAGGCGAACGTGGTGACTCAGGTCCGCACGAAGGAGCGGGACGGCTACAGCGCCATCCAGCTCGGGTTCGGGCGCGCCAAAAAGCCCGATCGCATGACCAAGGCGGAGCTCGGTCACCTGAAGGATCTCCCACCGATGCGCGTGCTCCGCGAGGTCCGGCTCGACGACATCGACGGGTTCGCGACGGGGCAGGAGATCGGTGTCGACCGGTTCACGCCCGGCGACAAGGTGCACGTCAGCGGAATGTCCAAGGGGAAAGGCTTCCAGGGCCCGGTTCACCTGCACCACTTCACGCGCGGTCCCAAGTCCCACGGCTCGGACCATTTGCGCCGTCAAGGCTCGGTCGGCTCGGGCACGACGCCTGGTCGTGTTCTCAAAGGGCTACGGATGGCCGCGCGCCAGGGCGCGGACAAGGTCACCGTTCGGAACCTCGAAATACTGCGGAGCGATCCGGGGCGCTCGCTCCTTGTGATCGCGGGCGCGGTGCCCGGTGGGAAGAACGGGATCGTCATGGTGAGAAAGGCCTGATGGCGGACAAAGAGAAGGACAAGAAGGCCACGCCGGCGGCAAAGAAAGCCGCTCCGGTGAAGGCCGCGGCAGCGACGAAGGCGACGCCCGCGAAGGCGACCCCCGCGAAGGCGGCGGTCAAACCGGCTGCCGCGAAAGCGAAGGCGCCCGCGAAGCGCGCGGTCGCGCGCCCGGTCACGCGCGTCGTCCGCCCCGAGCCGCAACGCGAAGAGCGTCGCGCTCGCGAGGAGGAAGCGCCGGCCCCGCGTCGGCGCGTCGAGGCGCGTCCGCTTCCGACAGCCCCGGCCGGCCACGCGCCGGTCATCAAGGCCGACGGCAGCTCGGACGGCTCGGTCGAGCTCCCCGCGGCGATCGTCTCACCGGCGAAGCGGCGCGGTGTGCTCTTCCAAGCGCTTCTCGCGGCGCTTGCGAACAAGCGGCAGGGCACGAGCGCGACGAAGAACCGGGCGCGCGTCGCCGGCGGTGGCGCGAAGCCGTGGCGTCAAAAGGGCACCGGTCGCGCACGCCAGGGATCCACGCGGTCGCCGCAGTGGCGCCACGGTGGAGTGGTCTTTGGTCCGAACGGTCGTCGCTACAAGCAGCGCATGCCCGCGAAGATGCGCCACGCCGCGTTCGCGGAGGCTCTCTCGGCGCAGGCCGCGAGCGGGCGCATGTTCATCGTCGACGAGCTTCGGTTCGATGGCGATCGGCCACGCGCCCGCGACGTCATCGACTGGCTCGGGCGGGTCGGCGAGACCGGCCGCGCCCTGCTCGTGACAGCCGAAACGGACGAGCGGGTGGGGCGTGCCACGGCGAACCTCAAAGAGTTCGACCTTCGCACACCAGGAACGCTCCGGCTCGAGGACGTGCTCCGCGCGGAAACGGTCCTCGTCCTTCGACCCGCCCTCGACGGGCTGGCCGCGCGCGCGACGGTCGGGAGCCCCGAATGAGCATCAAAGGCAACGCGATCCTCATCCGACCGGTCATCACCGAGCGCTCGATGAGCCAGACGAACGCGGGACGGTACACGTTCGCGGTCGCGAAGAGCGCGACGAAGCGTGACATCGCCGACGCGGTCGCGGATTCGTTCAAGGTCGACGTCGTCGCCGTGAACGTCATTCACGTGCCCGGCAAGACGCGGCGGCTCGGTCGGCGCATCGGGCATCGGCCCGATTGGAAGAAGGCCATCGTCACGATCGGTCAGGGCCAGCGCATCGAGAAGTACTTCGTGGAAGGGGTCTAAGAAGTGCCGCTGAAGCAATACAAGGCGACGTCGCCGGTGCGGCGCTTCCGCCAATCCGCCTCGTTCGACGAGCTGACCAAGGGCAAGAAGCCCGAGCGAAGTCTCACCGAGCGCAAGCTCAGCCACGCCGGCCGCAACGCGCAGGGCCGCGTGACCACGCGCCACCGCGGCGGCGGCGAGAAGCGGAATTACCGGATCGTGGACTTCAAGCGCAACAAGGATGGGATCCCCGCCACGGTGAAGGCGATCGAGTACGACCCGAACCGCTCGGCGCGCCTCGCGCTCCTTTTCTATAAGGACGGCGAAAAGCGCTACATCATCGCGCCGCAGGACCTGCGCGTCGGCGACCCCGTCATCTCCGGACCGGACGCCGAGGCCCGCGTCGGGAACTGCTTGCCGCTCGAGCACATCCCGACCGGCACGCAGATCCACGGGATCGAGCTCCAACCCGGCCGGGGTGCGCAGCTCGTGCGCGCGGCCGGCGGCGCGGCGCAGCTGGTCGCGAAGGAAGGCGAGTACGCCCAGATCCGCCTGCCATCGGGCGGCATCCGCGTCGTCCACGTCCGTTGCCGCGCGACGATCGGTCAGATCGGCAACGTCGAGCACGAGAACCAGAAGGTCGGCGGCGCCGGCCACAAGCGCCACATGGGTTGGCGCCCGGCCGTCCGCGGTGTCGTGATGTCTCCGCGCGACCATCCCCACGGCGGCGGCGAGGCGAAGTCGCCCGTCGGTGGCCAGGCGCAGACCCCCTGGGGCAAGCCGGCCATGGGTCTCAAGACCCGCAACAACCCGCGCACCGATCGCTTCGTGACCGAACGGCCGCCGAAGAGGAAGTCGAAGTAATGAGTAGATCAGTAAAGAAGGGACCTTTCGTCGAGAAGTCCCTCAAAGAGAAAATCGAGATCCTGAACTCGCTGAACGAGAAGAAGGTCGTGAAGACCTGGTCGCGCCCGTCGACGATCCTGCCGATCATGGTCGGCCACACCATCGCGGTCCACGACGGGCGTCGTCACGTGCCCGTCTTCATCACCGAGAACATGGTCGGACACCGGCTCGGCGAGTTCGCGGCGACGCGCAGCTTCCGCGGACACGGCCGCGCGATCGCGGCGGCCGAGGCGGCCAGCGCGACCGCGGT
>DATLPP010000225.1:0-16904 GCA_035535615.1 Candidatus Udaeobacter sp. | reverse complement strand
CTTCGCGTATCTCCTCTCAGCGGGCATCACGGAGCAAGAGCTCGAGACGATCCGCGTAGGCCTCGCCGACGAGATCGAAAAAGCCATCGAGCAGGCCGAGAGCGAGCCGGACCCGCGCCCTGAGGACGCCGCGACGCATGTCTACGCCGCGGACAACCCGCTCCCGGATGGGACGCGCGCCTAGGGCGGGGCCGCTCGCGCTGGCGCTCGTCCTATTTCTGAGCGCGTGCACGGCGGCGAATCCCTCGGCCACTCCCGCCCCCACGCCGACTCGCGACCCAAACGCGCTCAACGTGACCGCGCTGCTCGATCTCTCGGGATCGCGCGCGCCGAGCGGCGGACCGCAGCGGGATGCGCTCCAGCTCTGGGCCGATCAACACTCCGCTGGGGCGCCCCGCGTGAAGCTCAAGATCACCGACGTCGCTGGAAGTCCATCGAAGACCGTCCTCGAGCTGCGTCGTGAAGTGGTCGACGCTCGCGCGGACGCGATCATCGTGGGCGCATCGGTCGACTATGACGACGCGTTCGCGGCCGCGATCCAACTCGCCCAGGTGCCTGTGTTGTTCACGCTCCCCATCCCTGAGCCCGCAACGCGCGGCGGCGGGTGGGCCTTCGCCCTCGCGCCCACGCCGATGCAGCTCGCACGCCGCGTTTTGGACGACGCTGCGCGGCGATCGGTCCTGGCCTCCGGTCTTCTCGTGAGCGACGAGTCGACGACCGCGATATCCGAACGCATCGCTTTTGCAAACGAGCTCGCACGTCGCCAGGTCACGCCGAACATCGTGACCGTCACGCCCGCCGAGGCGACGCAAAAGCTACGGCCACTTCTCGCAACGACAGCGATGGTGTTCCTCGCCGGGACGCCGCGCACATATCTCGAGGCCGTGCGAACCGTCACGGTCGGAACGACTCTGTATCTTTCATATCTGAGCGACTTCAGCGATATCGGCGATCTTCGCGACGCGGCACCGCTCGCGGTCTGGCCGGGCTCGCGCTGGATCGCGACAGCTCCTGTTGGCGCCAGCGCAACGGCCCGCGCGATTTTCATCCAGACATACAGCGACCGCGCCGGCCCGCCGACGAGCGTCGCGGCCTCGGCTTACGACGCACTCGCGCTGCTCTCCAGTGCCGCCGAGAAAAGCATTGACCCGCAGAGCGTGCGCGACCAGCTTCAATCGGGGACGTTCACAGGCGTTGCGACGACGTACACCTTCAGCCCCTCACAACACGCGGGCTTCAACGTCGGTGATCTCGCACTCCTGCGCTACGTCGGCCCCAGGACAAGCCCCGCCTTGCGCTAGCGAGTATTGCCCGCGTCGTCGACCACCTGCGCAAGCGAGTCCGCGATGCGCAGCAGGTCCTCGCGACTGACTGCGGAGGCCTGGATCGCATACCGGTAGTTGCCCTCGCTCCAGACGAGCACCCATCCCGGGGAACCATTACCCGTGAGCTCGGCTGTGTGCCCGCGGATCGTGACCGTTTCGGGCGCGCCGCCGAAATGGGTGAGCCCTCCACCTTGGGTCTCGAGTGAGTCGGCGAAGAACTGCACGGTCCACACGGTGGTTCCTGGAGCAGAGTGCAGCTCGATGTACAAAAAGCTGTAGCTGAAGAACCCGTCGGGTGCCGTGCGAACCACAGGGTCGATCCCATATTCGTCTTTGCTCTTCGGCAGCCATGTCGGACGAAAAACAGCAACCCCCTTGGCCTGCGACCAGATTCCGCCCCAGGCCTCCGCCTCGGTGGGCAGAGGCGTACCCGAGTCGTTCCTCGAGAAGGTTGGTGACGGTGTGGCGGGCGGCTCGCGAACGCCTATTCGCGATGGGTCGGCGAATACAAGGACGATCCCCACCAGGAGGGCAGCAAGACCGGCGACCGCCACCACCTCGTTCAGCTTCCTGCCGGGCTTCGTTCCCTCTTCTTGAATCCATTGCTGTTTGTCAGACATGGATCGCCTCTCCCAACGACCGCCAGGCCGTCCCCATAGGCTACGGAGCGAGTCCACAGGTCAATGCTTAAGCACTTCTAGGGGGTTTCTCACGAGACCGTGATCGTCCTCGTCGCGCTCGGGCAAACGGCTGCCCTCGTCGCGCTGCTGGTGGCGTGGTGCGTCCTCGTGATCCGGCCACGTCCGATCGCTCGCCGCGCTGAGGCACCATACGTCGCGTGGAGACCGAGCTCGACAAGCTGATCTACGACTGGAATCGCGATGGGCGCGCCGTCCGCGCGGACTATCGCGCGGTCGAGCTCGATGACGAGACGCTCCGCGACGGCTTGCAGGGCCCCTCGATCCGCAACCCGCCGCTCGAGGTCAAAAAGCACCTCCTCCATCTCATGGACGCGCTCGGCATCAACAGCGCCGATATCGGCCTGCCCGGCGCCTCACCGCAGGCGCGAGCAACGGTCGTCGCGCTCGCGAAAGAAACGACGAGGCTCAAGCGACTCCGTCCCAACATGGCGATCCGCACGCATCCCGACGACGTGCGCGCCGCGATCGAAGCCTCCACGGAGGCGGGGATGCCGATCGAGAGCTGCGCCTTCATCGGTTCTTCTCCCATCCGCCGCTTCGCCGAGGACTGGAAGATCGACGCGATGCTCAAGACCGTCGAGACGAGCGTCGCGACGCTCGTGAAAGCCGGGTTGCCGGTGATGTTCGTCACCGAGGACACCACGCGCGCCGATCCCGAGACGCTCCAGAAGCTCTACGACACCGCGATCGCGGCGGGCGCGAAGCGGATCTGCGTGTCGGATACCTGCGGTCACGCGACGCCCGAGGGCGTGCGCAACCTTCTGACGTTCGTCCGCGACGAGATCGTCCGCGGGCGCCCGATCAAGATCGACTTCCACGGCCACAACGACCGCGGGCTGGGCACGATCAATGCGCTCACCGCGACCGCGATCGCCGATCGCGTGCACGGGTGCGCGCTCGGCATCGGGGAGCGCGTCGGAAACTCGTCGATGGACCAGCTGCTGGTGAACCTCCAACTCTGGGGCCTCATCGACCGCGACCTCAAGCCGCTGGTCGAGTACACCGCGCTCGTCGCCGAGCACTGCGGCATCCCCATCCCGCCGAACTATCCGGCGATGGGTTCGGACGCCTTCCGCACCGGGACCGGCGTGCACGCCGCCGCCGTGATCAAGGCGCTGCGGAAAGGGGATCGCGCGCTCGCCGATCGCGTGTACAGCGCGGTTCCCGCATCGGTGCTCGGCCGCGAGCAACGCATCGAAGTCGGCCCGATGAGCGGCGAGTCAAATGTCGTGTACTGGCTCGAGTCACGCGGGATCGAAGCGACCCGCGAGCGGATCGACCGGATCTTCGCGGCCGCGAAGGCCGCCGATCAGCTACTGGATGAGGTCGAGCTCCGAAAGCTCGCGGGGAGTTAGTCCGCGGCCTCAGCCGCAGGCGCGAGCCGCTCGGCACGGCGCGCGGCATTCTGGCGGAAGACGATGAAAGCGACGGCGACCACGATGACCGCCGCACCGATCAGGACATTAAGCGTGACCGCCTCGGCGAGAACGAGCGCGCCGAGGATGACCGCGACGACCGGGTTCACGAACGCGTAGGTGGAAACCAAAGACACCGGCGCGTGCTGCAGCAGCCACGTGTACGCGGTGAACGCGACGAGCGAGCCGAACACGATGAGGTAGGCGAGTGCGAGGAGTGATCGGACCGAGAAGGTCGATGGGTCGACGTGCGCAATCTCACCCTTCGCGACTGCGATCACGATGAGCACGACCCCTCCCGCGAGCATCTGGTAGGCCGTCGACACGAGCGCATTCCGCGGGGTGGCGAGGCGGGGCGACAGGAACGTCCCGAGCGCCCAGGACAGCGTCGCGATGAAGAGCAGGATCGCGCCGAGCGGATCGATCGTCCCGTTCAGCCCACCGGGCACGACGAGGATCGCGACGCCGACAAGGCCGAGAAACACACCGGCAAGGAGATCGCGGCCGACACGCTCGCCCGCCACCATGCGATAGACCACGATCCAGAGCGGGATCGAGGCGACGATGAGCGCCGCGACACCAGAGGGGACGGTGCGCTCGGCGACGTTCACCAAACCGTTGGCGATCGAGAGCATCAGAGTTCCGACGATGGCGGCGCCGGCGAGCTCGCGCCGAGAGACGCGGAGATCGACCCCCCGGAAGGCCAACCACGCCGCGAGGATCAAGCCGGCGAGCCCGAAGCGGATCCCTGAATAGAAGAGCGGCGGCAGCGTCTGGACCGCGATCGCGATGGCGAGATACGTCGAGCCCCAGACGACGTAGACAGTGCCGAGGGCCAGCCACACGTTCACGCCAGAGGCACGCCGCGACGAAGCCATGTCGTTAGAACGTAACGTCCCGCGGCCCTGTGAGATGCCCGCCAGGCCGCCGTCCGAGGCGTTCTGTAGCCAAAGACGCACGATGGGGGTCGATGACACCGGAAGACGTGATCCCTTTACATCTCGCGGACGTCACCTATCCCGCATCGCATCCGCTCGCCGGGCAGAACGGTCCGGTCCTCGGTTTCGCGATACGACATCCGGACGGACTCGTCCTCGTCGATACCGGAATCGGCGAGGGAAACGAGTGGATCGAGAACAACTACCGTCCGCGATCCCGCGGCGTGCGCGAGGCGCTCGCCGGCGCGAAGCTGGATCCCGACGGCGTGCGCGCGATCGTGAACAGCCACCTGCATTTCGACCACTGCGGCCAGAACCGCGCATTCCCCGGCGTGCCGATCCATGTCCAGCAGGCCGAGCTCGACCTCGCGCTCCGTGAGGGCCACACCATCGTCGAGTGGGTCGACTTCCCCGATGCGCGCTACGAAGCCGTCGACGGCGACCGCGAGATCGTCGAAGGGGTCAGCGTGCTCGCGACGCCCGGCCACACGCCGGGGCACCAGTCGGTGACAGTGCGCACCGGCGATGGACTCGTGCTCATCGTCGGTCAGGCGGCGCAGGACGCGCGGTCGTTCGCGACCGGTACGGCCGATGCAAGCATCGAGCGCCTGCGCGAGCTGAACGCAGACCGGATCCACTTCTCCCACGACCGGGCGGTGCTGCGCAGGCGCAAATAGTTGACTCAGTCAATTATCCTGTCCGACGTGGGGAGCACGCAGGCCCGGCGCGTCGCCGCGGTGCGCGAATTCAACCGTTTCTACACGCGGCGAATCGGCGTCCTCGACGAGGGCTATCTGTCGAGCCGCTTCTCCGTGACCGAGGTCCGCGTCCTCTACGAACTCGCGCACCGTGGATCGGCCACGGCGAGCGAGCTCGGGGGCGACCTCGGAATAGATCGCGGCTATCTCTCACGGATCCTCCGGGGTTTCGCGCGCCGCGGGGTGCTGGCGAGGACGGCGGCGAAGGACGATGCCCGCAAGTCGATCCTCCGCTTGACCGCGCGCGGTAGAGCCACCGTCGCGCCGCTCGAGGCAAGGGCGCGCGACCAGATCGGCGCGATGCTCGACCACGTCCCTGTCGCCGAGCAAGACCGACTCGTCGCATCGATGTTCACGATCGAGCGAGGGCTCCGGCCAGGACCGCGCGCCACGCCGAAGGTCGTGCTTGGCTCGCACCGGCCCGGTGACATGGGATGGGTCGTCGAGCGGCACGGCGCCCTCTACTGGGAGGAGTACGGCTGGGACGAAACGTTCGAGGCGCTGGTCGCGGACATCGTCGCGAAGTTCATCACGCACCTCGACACAAAACGGGAGCGCTGCTGGATCGCGGAGGTTGACGGGGACCGTGTCGGTTGCGTGTTCTGCGTCAAGAAGTCGAACAAGGTCGCGAAGCTACGGCTTCTCCTCGTCGAGCCACAGGCGCGTGGGCTCGGTGTGGGCTCACGCCTGGTCAACGAATGCGTCCGTTTCGCGCGCGCGGCGGGCTATCGCGACCTGGTGCTCTGGACGAACGACGTCCTGGTCGCGGCCCGCCGCATATACGAACGCGCTGGCTTCGACCTCATCGAGAGCGAACGTCACACGAGCTTCGGAAAGAAGCTCGTGGGACAGAACTGGCGCCTTCGGCTCACTCCCTAACGCAACGTGTCGCAGAGGTTCTCGGTCGTCCCTGCGTTGTGAGTGAAGGTGCTCCCCGACTCACTCTGCGTGAGGATCGCGAGTCCTGTCGTGAGAAGGAGCGCGCCTGGCTGGCCGGGGCCAAGGTCACCACGATGGAACCCCCAGAGATTCCGGCCCCTCGCGAAGAACGTTTGGACGCCGTCCGCGTCGGTGAGCGTGAACGGGCCCGAGACGTTCACTACGACGGACTTACCGTTGTCCAGATTGGTGACGCGCTCCACGGAGGAACCCGTCACGAAAACGCGGCCGTTGTCCAAGATGGTCAGGGTCTCATTGATGGCGAGCGAGTCGACCGCGACCCTGAAGGGACAGATGACGCCCGCGGCTTGCGTATCGTGGACCGGGTCGAGCGAAAATCGTATCGGCGCAACCGCACGGGCCGGCTGACTTCCGAGCACCAGAGCGATCGCGACGCCGAACGCGACGAGCACGGACCTTCGCATGTGCTTCCTCCCCTGCCTCATAGAGGGCCGAACGAACAGGGCCTCTATCTGCCGCGCGAGCATAGTCACGGCGCCTAACACAGAGACGATGCGGCAAGTGACACCATGAAGGGAATGCAAGCCATCGAAGGGGCGCGCCTCATCCCGGGCGGGCGGATCGACGAGTCCCGCGCAGGTGAGCCCTCGCTTGCGGTTTCCGCGGGCAAGCTCATCCGCGGGAAGGCGCTGATCTTCTGGGATCCCAAGGTCCCCGGGAAAAAGCTCGACGCCATCGACACGGACCAGATCACGCCCGCCGATGACTGCGTATCGGAAAGCCTCGACACGCTCGACGCGCGGTGGAAGGCGGGTTCCTTCCGCTACCTCATGCCGAATTTCCGCGAGCGCGTGCACCGCGGCGAGACCTTCGTGATCGCGGGCGACCGCTTCGCGATCGGAAGCTCGCGCGAGATGAGTCCCGCCGGACTGAAGGGCGTCGCCGACGAGGTGGGCCTCGAGATGGTGATCGTGTGCGGGGCGGCGATGGGCGACATCTTCCGGCGCAACGCGCTGAACCTCGGCCTGACCGTGATCCAGAGCCGTCAAGCCGTCGAGGACGCGCAGGAAGGCGACGCCTTCTCGTTCGACCCCGACACGCGGAAGCTGACGAACGAAACGCGCGCCAAGAGCTACGAGCCCGCCGAGCTCTCACCGCAGGAAGAGGAGATCCGCCGCTCGGGCGGGATCATCAAGATCGGCCGCCGCGAATTCGCCGAGTCCGTTCGGCGTCCGCCCGACGTGAGGTGGCCGGACGCCGCGACGGCGCGACGGCTCACGTCCACCGAGCAGATCCTGTGGGCGCACCGGGTCGACAAAGACGCCGAGGTGCGACCCGGCGCGACCCTTCGCGTCTACGCCGATCTCCTGCCCGCTTCTGACGGCACGGCGCCGTTCTCGATCCACACCTTCAACGGGATCACCGGCGGCGACACGATCCGACCGCGCCAGATAGCGATCGCGAACGATCACTTCGTCTTCAACCATCGCGATGCCGACGACAAGCAGACCGGGATCGGCCGCGAGTTCGCGGAGCGCCACGGCATCGGGAAGCCGCACTACGCGACGCCCGGCGACGGGATCTTCCACTTCTATTTCCCCGAGCAGAAGCTCGTTCTTCCCGGAGCGCTCATACCGGGCGCCGATTCGCACAGCCGCGCATACGGCGCGTACGGCGCGCTCGGGTATGGCGTTGGGTCGACGACGCTCGGCTTCGGCTGGGCGACGGGCTACGTCTACTTCACGGTCGCGAAGCAGCGGCGCGTGGTGTTCACGGGAAAGCTGCAGCCGTGGGTGAGCGGTAAGGACGTCGTCCTCGCGCTCCTGGCGCGATGGGGGCAGAAACAGGCACAGGGCATGAGCGTCGAGTTCGTGGATGCGGACAAGCAGCTTCCGATGAGCTACCGCAACACGATCGCGAACATGATGGCCGAGGGCGAGGCGCTGAACGGGATCTTCGCGCCGGACGATCTCACGTACGCGTGGTATCGCGAGAAGGGCGCGACCGAGTTTCCGTATCCCAGGTTCGCGCCCGGGAAGGACGCGCGGTACGAGATCGATGAAACGCTCGATCTCTCGCAGGTCGTGCCGCTCATCGCGAAACCGTTCAGTCCGGCCAACGCGTTCCCGGCAACGGAGGTCGCGCGCGAGCGAGTCACGTTCGATAAAGCGTTCATCGGGTCGTGCACGAACGGCGGATACAGCGATCTCCTCGAGGCCGCGCTCGTCATCCGCGCGGCGCGCGCGAAGGGGACGACGCGCGCCGCCAAAGAGTTCGTCGTCTTTCCGGGATCGGGCGCCGTGAAGCGCGACATCGAGAAGACCGATCCGCGCCTCGAGGGCGAGTCGATCGCCGACGTGTTCCGCGCCGCCGGTGCGGAGATCCGTGAGTCATGGTGCGGCCCGTGTTTCGGCCAAGGACCCGACGCGCTGAAGAAGGGTGAGAGCGCGATCACGTCGTTCAACCGCAACTGGACCAATCGCATGGGCGTCGGTGGCCTCGGCTACCTCGCAAGCCCGGCGGTGGTCGCCGCGTCCGCGCTGCTCGGGTACATGGGTCCGCCGAGCGAGCTCGGTATCGAGTGGCGCGCGGAGCGCTTCGTCTAGACGATCAGGGGAAGGTCGTCGTTGGACCGTCGCCGGTGCAGGACGACAGCTCGAACGAATAGCGGGACGGGTCAGTCAACGATGGGAGCTTCGTCATCTTTCCGCAGCGCCACGTCCACTTATGACGGTCCGCGGGAGCGGAGAATGTATCCGCGGTGAGATCGCGGGTGATGACCACTCCGAGAACCGTGTCGAACCGCAGGGTCTGCGGGATCGAAGCTCCCTCGATGGTCGTGCTCGTCAGGTGCCATTGCACGGCAGCCCCGCGCGAATAGGCGCTCCACACGCAATCGCGCGCCTTGGAGTCATAGGCACCGTCAAGTCCTTCGATGGTCGTCCCGCAGTCGATCCCGGAGAAGGCGACGGGCTGATATCCACATGCGGAGACGATCACAAGCCCTGTCCAGATCAGGCAGCGAGACATGAGTCGAGCGTAGCGACGTTTTCACGGCTGTCGCGTCTCCCCCATACGGGGGAGACTCGCCGGAGTCCGATCTCGCGTTCTAGGGGCATGGAGAGAAACAAGGATCTCGTCGACTATCTCGTGGGCGTAATGGTCCTCGCGGTCATCCTCATCGTCGGTCTCGCCGTCCTGGGCAACCAGCTCGCGAACGTCCTGCATCCCGCGTAGCGGCCGACCGGTCGAGCGTCCGACCGTTCGGCACGGCTCGTGCGGTCTCGTGCCGCGTGCAGGAAAAGACGCCGCCGCCTCCGCCCGATCCCGATGCGACTGCCCAGCTGGAGCGACCGCCGGCCGGAGTGAACGTCGCGCCACCGCCGCCGGGCCAGCCGGTACGCCGCCAGGCGGACCGGTGGTCAACCGTGTTCACCGTTTTCGCAGCCTTGGCACTGGTCGCGCTGCTCCTGCTTGGCGCCGCGGTGATCGCCTCGCAGCAGGTCGCGACGCCCTCGGCGAGCCCCTCGCCGTCGGCATCCCCGTCGCCGAGCTCATCGCCATCGGCCTCCGTCACGCCGGCCCCACGGACGCCCACACCCACCGAAGCACAACCGAGCCCGACGCCGACGCCCGTGCCCAGCGCGACCCTGCCGCCGGTCACACCGGTGCCGACGATCGTGCCCTCCGTGCCGGTCAGCTCACCGCCGCTGCCGACGAAGACGCCTTAGTACCGGCGGGCGTCGTTCGGCGGATCGGGCGCGACCTGGTCGCCGCCCTTCTTGCTGATGAGATGAAGACGGTCGGTGTGCTCCTCGAGCTCGGCCGGCGTTTTGAACGTCTGGCCGCACTCGCGGCACTTCAGATCCAACATGCTCTCCCCTGGCTGCAGAAGGGGTGCCGCGCGGATCACCTCCCCCGCAGGGCCGCGACCACGGGCCCGAACGCGCGCATCGCCCTGCCCGGAAGCGCGATGTAGCTGATTCCCAAGCGCTCCCGCCGGGCGAGCAGATCCTCGATGAGCGACGCGCGTGAGCCGTACATCAGGAATGGCGATTCGAGGACCGCGGTGGCGGCCGACTTCAGGCGCGCGGTGAGTGCGTCGACGAGCGAGCGCGCCGCATCGGTCACAGCGGCATCGAACACGATGACGTTGAGCTCGAGCTCCGAGTAGCGCGGCGTGCGACGGAGCATCGCGATCCGCTTCTCGACGGACGCGGTCGTGAGCGAGCGAAGGGTCGACACGCCGAACGGATCGAGCGCCGGCACGAGCGCGACGATCTGTGCCTCGCGCGCCGCGATCCGCAGCATCCGCTTTCCGCGGGCGCCGATCATCAACGGTGGGTGCGGACGCTGGGTCGGACGTGGCCGGACCATCGCGTCGCGCACCCGATAGTGCGGACCTTCGTGCGTCACCTTGTCCTCGGTCCAGAGGCGTTTGATCAACGTAACCGCTTCTTCCATTCGATCGACCCGAACCTTCGCTGTCTCGTATGGAATACCGAGCTGCATGTAATCGCGCTTGTTCCAGCCCGCGCCGATCCCGAACTCCAGGCGACCGCCCGAAAGCAGGTCGAGCGTCGTCGCCTCTTTCGCGAGCATCACCGGATTGCGGTAGTCGTTGTCGAACACGAAGCTTCCGACGCGGAGCGTCGTGGTCGCGTCCGCGATCGCGGTCAGAGCCGCGACCGGCGCGAGCTGCTCGGTGATGTGATCGGGCATGAGAAGCGTGTCGTAGCCAAGTGCTTCGGCGCGCTGGGCGACCTCGCGCCAGTGCGCCGCGGATCGACCGCGTTCCGCCGTGACCGCGAAGCGGAAGTGCGCTAGTGCCTCGGCGGCAGGCGACGATGCTTCGCGACGCTTGCCAGGAGATCGACGAATTCGAAGGGCTTCACGACATAGCCGTCGGCGCCGACCTCGTCCGCCCAGCGCTTGGCGTTGTCTGCCGCCGTCATGACGACCACCGGCGACGCGATCCCGCGGGCGCGCAGCGCGGCGGCGAATTCCCAGCCATCCATGCGCGGCATTCGCATGTCGAGAAGGATGAGCGATGGCTCGAGGCGGTCGACGTGGACGAGTCCCTCGACGCCGTTCTTCGCCCCGACCACCGGATAGCCCTCCGCGCGAAGGATCTGCAGGACCATGTCGAGAATCGACGCGTCATCCTCGACGACGAGGATCGGACTTCCGCCGTGGCCGGCCCCGCGCAACGAGCGCGCGGACGATGAATCGAACGGCTTGCCGGAATCTGGTGGGTCGGACGGCGTTGACCAGCGTTCGAACACGGCGCGAAAGGGTACCGCTATCGGACGCGGGGGAGCCACTCCGGTCGGTTCGTCTCGAAGGCGGCGATGTCGCGCTCCTGACGAAGCGTGACCGCGATCTCGTCGAGTCCTTCCAGAAGACGCGTCCGCGAAAACTCGTCGAGCGCGAATGTCGCCCGAATGCCAGGCGCTTGAACGGTCGAGCGCTCGACGTCGATCGCGATGGTCGTGGTCGGGTCACGGCGCGCCGCACCGACGAGCTTCTCGACCGAATCCGCGTCGATCTCGACCGGCACGAGCCCGTTTCGAAGCGCGTTGTTGCGGAAGATGTCCGCGAGTCGGGGCGCGATGACCGCGCGAAAGCCGGCGTCGAGAAGCGCCCACACGGCGTGCTCGCGCGACGAACCGCAGCCGAAGTTCGCGCCGGCGAGCAAGACGACGGCGCCCTGGTAGCGCGGATCGTTGAGCACGAACGCGGGATCCTTGCGCCACGCTTCGAAGAGGCCCGGGCCGTACCCGGTGCGCTCGAGACGCTTGAGCCAGTGGCTGGGGATGATCTGGTCGGTGTCGACGTCGGCGCGCGCGAGAGGCAGCGCACGTCCGACGATGCGGCGGACCGGCTCCATCAGCGGAGATCCGATGGCAAGGCGAAATGGCCGGCGATCGCGGTCGCGGCAGCGACGGTGGGCGAGACCAGATGCGTTCGGCCGCCGGGACCCTGCCGGCCTTCGAAGTTGCGGTTCGAGGTGGAGGCACAGCGCTCGCCGGGACGAAGCACGTCCGGATTCATGCCGAGGCACATCGAGCAGCCTGCATCGCGCCACTCGAACCCGGCGTCGATGAAGATGCGGTCGAGACCTTCCCGCTCGGCATCGGCCTTCACGCCCATCGAGCCAGGCACGACGAGCCCGCGGATGCCGGACCGAACCCGCCGCCCGCGAACAACCTCCGCCGCCGCGCGAAGGTCCTCGATCCGCGCGTTCGAGCAGGAGCCGATGAAGACCGCGTCCACCGCGATCTCACGCATCGCGGTGCCGGGCGTGAGGTCCTGATAGCGAAGGGCGCGGCGCGCGCTGTCGCGGCTGTCCTGTGGGAGCGAGTCGGGATCTGGTACGGCGCCATCGATGGTCACGGACTGCGCCGGATTCGTACCCCAGGTCACATATGGGCGGAGCGCGGTCGCGTCGATCGTGACCTCGCGATCGAATGTCGCGCCCGCATCGGTGACGAGGGAGCGCCAATAGTCGAGCGCCTGTTCCCACTGCGCGCCCTTCGGCGCGAACGGCCGGCCTTGGAGCCATGCGAACGTGACATCGTCCGGCGCGACCATTCCGGCACGCGCACCCGCTTCGATCGACATGTTGCAGATCGTGAGGCGGCCTTCCATCGAGAGCGCGCCGATCGCCGCGCCCCGGTACTCGATCACGTTGCCGGTGCCGCCGGCCGTCCCGATGCGCGCGATGATTCCGAGGATCACGTCCTTCGCGGCGCAATCTGCCGGAAGCACGCCCTCGACGGTCACCGCCATCGTGCCGGGCTTCGTCTGCGCGATCGTCTGCGTCGCGAGGACGTGCTCGATCTCGCTTGTCCCGATCCCCCACGCGAGCGCGCCAAGGGCGCCGTGCGTCGAGGTGTGGCTGTCGCCGCAGACGATCGTCATGCCGGGCTGCGTGAGACCGAGCTGCGGAGAGATGACATGGACGATGCCCTGGTTCGGATCGCCGGTCGGGTAGCAGCGGATGCCGAACTCGCGCGCGTTGCGGGCCATCGCCTCGATCTGGCGCGCCGAGATGTCCTCGGCCGGCTCGTCGTTCGTCGGGACGTTGTGGTCCATCGTCGCGAGGGTGAGGTCCGGCCGGCGGACACGCCGCTTCGCGAGACGCAGGCCGTCGAAGGCCTGCGGGCTCGTCACCTCATGGACGAGGTGCAAGTCCACGTAGAGAAGGTCGGGCTCACCAGCCGCGCGGCGGACGACGTGCCGCTCCCACACCTTCTCGCTCAGAGTGCTTCCCATCCAAAAAGTATGGTGCTAGGTGAGACGATCGAAGGCGCGTCGCAGCCGCCGCACGCCTTCGTCGATGCGGTCCGGGGTCGGCGCGCTGATCGAGAACCGCAAAGCGCTCCCGTGGTCGGCGTCGATCGCGAAAGCGTCGCCGGGGACGAACGCGACGCCCTCCTCCAGCGCGACCTCAAGAAGGGCTCGAGCGCTCACCGTTTCCGGCAACCGCACCCAGAAGTAGAAGCCGCCGTCCGGATCGTTCCACGTGATGCCCGTCCCGCCGAGCTCGCGCGCGAGCGCGGCGCGCGCCCGATCCTGCTTCTCGCGATAAAGCTCGCGTAGCCGCCCGATGTGCGCCTCGGCACCGCCGCGGTGGTGGAACTCGAGGACGATCCGCTGCGCGAGCGTGCCGGTGCTCGAGTCCATCGTTTGCTTCGCGCGCGACATCCGTGCGATGACGTCGGCGTGAGCGATGACCCAGCCCACGCGCAGACCTGGCAGAAACGTCTTCGAGAACGTCCCGATCGACACGACCTCGGCGCCGCCGAGAGCGGCGAGCGACGGCACGTCGTCACCGCGATAGCGCAGCGAGCCGTACGGATCGTCCTCGACCACCACGGCATCGTGGCTCGCGGCGAGCGCGAGGAGCGCCTCGCGGCGCTGGAATGAAAGCGTCTCGCCGGTCGGGTTCTGAAAGTTCGGCACGACGAAGAACATTCGTGGCCGCACCCCGAGCTTGCGGATGCGGCGCGCGGCCTCCGCCACATCGAGCCCTTCGCGGTCGACGGGTATCTCGAGCACGCGCGCGCCGTGGTTTCGAAAAGCGGAGAGCGCGTTGGCGAACGCGGGAGATTCGGCGACGACCACGTCGCCGGGTCGCAGGTAGACGCGGCACGCGAGGTCGATCGCCTGGAGCGCGCCCGCGCTGACCAGCACCGTGCTCGCATCGGCTGCGACTCCGCGCACGCGCGCGGCCGAGGCGATGACATCGCGGAGCTCGGGCTCCCCTTCGGTGATGCCATAGCCGAGCGCCTTCGCCCCCTCGCGGCGGATCACCGTGGCCACGAGGTCGTCCGCTCCAACGAGATCGAGCGCCTCGCGCGACGGCGCTCCGACGGCGAACGACACGGTGTCGCGCGTCTGCCGCGCGACGATGCCGATGGTCTCGTCGATGAACGATCCGAACACCTCGTGCTCGTCCCGGCGAGCACGTTCGGGCAGCGGCGCGACCGCGCCGCCGCTCATGGCCGGAAGGATCTCGACGGTGCGCTTGCCCTGCAGATCGCTCGCGGGGAGGAACCGTGCGTCTTCGCCGTCCACGAAGACGTTCACGAACCGGCCGAACTCGCCGTCCCGCAAGACTCGCGCGGCGAGCTCCGGATAGCGATCGGCAATCTCTCGCGCGAGCTGCGGAAGATCGGTGACGTCGAAGCTGAGCGTCGCGCTGCCACCCGCGGCGGCGCGAAGCGGTGCGGCGAGACGGACGGTGATGCTCATACGAGCGCCTCGGCGTATGCCGCGCGGAACTCGTCCGCATCCGCGCTGACGACGGGGCCGAGCGCGGATCGCGCGATCGTCCCCTTGTACGCGTTGCCGGTGATGTAAAGGACTACCGACTCGTCGTCGCCGAAGGCGCCGCGCTCGGCAAGGGCTTTCGCCGTCGCTACGACGACGCCGCCGGCGGGCTCGGCAAGCACACCCTCGGTGGTCGCGAGGAGCGCGCACCCATCGACGACCTCGGCGTCGCTGACCGATCCAGCGGACCCGCCGGTTGCGCGGATGATCTCGATCGAGCCGTCGCCATCCGCGGGCGCTCCGATCGCGAGCGAGCGCGCGACCGTGACCGGATCCCGGACCGGACGCACCGGCCGGTAGCCGTCGAGCACCGCATCGGACACGGGAGCGCAGCCGGAGGGTTGCGCGGCGTGGATCCGCAGAGCGCCTTCTTCGACGAGGCCCGTGCCGCGAAGCTGGCCGGCCGCGGTCGCGGTCCGCGTGAGGAGCGCGCCGGACCCGACCGGTATGACGACGTGATCGGGAAGGCGCCACCCGAGCTGCTCCGCGCACTCGAATAGCAGCGTCTTCGACCCCTCCGCGTAGTAGGGCCGAAGGTTGAAGTTCACGAAGCCCCACGGCTCCTCGTCCGCGAGCCGCGCGCATAACCGGTTTACCTGGTCGTACGTCCCGTTTACGCGGACGACCGTCGCGCCGTACGCCGCGGCTCCAGCGATCTTGTCCTCATCCGTGGTCGCGGGGACGAACACCACCGCGCGCAATCCGTTGCGCGCCGCGGCTGCCGCGACGGCGCCCGCGAGGTTGCCGGTCGATGCGCACGCCAGCGTTTCGAGTCCGAGCTCGAGCGCGCGGGCGAGCGCGAGCGCCACCGGCCGATCTTTGAACGAGAGCGACAGGTTGCGCGAGTCGTCTTTCAGGAAAAGCCGCGACACGCCGATCGCTGCACCGAGGCGCGGCGCCCGGACGAGGGGCGTCCAGCCGACGCTGAAATGGCCTCGCGGGGCCGCCACCGGGAGGAGCGGCGCATACCGCCAGAGCGAGAGCGGGCCGCGTTCGATCTGATCGCGAAGCGTCTTCGTGTCGAACGACGCCAGGTCGTACTCCGGCTCGATCGGCCCGTAGCACTCCGCGCAGATGTAGCGCTCGTCCGCCGGCGCAAGCGCGTGACACGCCCGGCAGCGCAGGCCGCGCAGCTGGCTCGTGCTTGGTCGCTCCAACGTTGTCGCCATCGCTTCCTCCTCCAGAAACAGAAGAAGCCTCCCCTTCGGGAGGCCTCGATGCTTGCCGGTGACGTGTGAGTTGGTGCGGCTAGCCCCCCGAACGCAATGCGAGCCCCGGCATCGGGGCAATCGGCATCGGCGGGATAAGGGCGAAACGCATTGAAAAGCAGCCTAGGGAGAGGCCTCCAGACCGGTCAAACCGGCCGATGCACTCTGCACCGCGACCACCGCCTGTTTACGGTTCCCTGCGGTCGGCTGGCCTGTTACTTGCCCGTTCGCTCGCAGGGATTTGTGGGGTGCGTCTGCTGGTCGTCCTTGCTTTGATGGCGTCCGTCGCTTGCACGGGTGCGACGAAGGCGCCTGACGTGGCCGCGCCGGTCGCGCCAACACTCGCACCGGTGCCGGCTCTTCCCGCGATCGCAACCCCGGAACCGCTTCCTGCCATCAGCGTCCCACCGCTTGTCGCACCGATCACCAGTCTCGTTCCGCTGCCCACCGCGTTGCCTCGCCCGAGCTTGGCGCCGCTTCCAACCATGCCGGCGCGCCCGCTCTCGACGACCCCCGTCGTCATCCGTACCCCGGCGCCGATCTCCACACCAGCCTTGCTTCCGCTGCCAACCAGCGTTCCGATCCCGCCGCTCGTCCGCTAGTCCTCTTCGACGGGCGAGTCTCCGAGGAGATAGCGCGCGCCGCTCCCGCGCGAGGCGGCACGGTCATCCAGGTTGAGGAGCCCGCAGGTCTTCAGCGACAGACACCCGCAGCCGATGCAGCTGGTCAGACGCGTCTGCAACGTCTCCAGCTCTTCGATGCGCGACCGCAGCAGCCCTTTCCAGGAACGCGACAGCATCGCCCAGTCGGCTTTCGTCGGC
>DATLPP010000224.1:0-5049 GCA_035535615.1 Candidatus Udaeobacter sp. | reverse complement strand
GGACGTTCGCATCGCGGGGGAGAGACGGTTCATCGCCGCCGAGGACGCAGGACGCTATCGCGACGCGCTGGGGGTCGGCCTTCCTCTCGGACTTCCGGCCGCCTTCCTCACGAGCGACGACGCGGATCCACTCGTGTCGCTGCTGCGGCGGTATGCCCGCACTCACGGGCCGTTCGTAGCCGGCGATCCCGCACGTCGGTTCGGTCTGGCCGAGCCGCCCGTGGTCGATGCGCTGCGTCGGCTCGCCGAGGCCGGCACCGTCGTGGAGGGACAGTTCCGTCCGGGGCAATCCGGATCGGAATGGATGGATACCGGGGTCCTGCGAATCTTGCGCGGTCGGTCGCTCGCGCGACTCCGGCGCGAGGTCGAACCCGTCGAGCAGGATGCGCTCGCTCGATTCGCTACGGCCTGGCACGGCATCGATTCGCCCGACCGCGGGCAGGCCGCGCTTCTCGACGCGATCGCGAAGCTCGAGGGCGCGTTCGTGCCGGCGTCGGATCTCGAGACGCGCATCCTTCCGGCGCGAGTCGCGAAATATGACCCGCGCGACCTCGACGCCCTCCTCGGTTCGGGCGCGGTCATGTGGATGGGTGGCGGCGCGCTCGGCCCGAAGGACGGGCGCATCGCGCTCTTTCTCGCCGAGCACTTCTCGCTCCTGCGGCCGACGCCGGAGACACGACCCGACCGGCCGATCCACGATCGTCTCCGCGAGGTCCTCCAGGCGCGAGGTGCTTCGTTCTTCCCGCAGCTCCTCGCAGCGGCGCGTGGCGGATTCGCGCCCGAGCTCGGCGACGCGCTGTGGGACCTCGTGTGGGCCGGCGAAGTCACGAACGACAGCTTCCACGCGGTGCGCGCTCTCCTCGCGCCGCTCCGCCGTTCGCGCAAGAGCAATTCGGCAGGCCGCGCGATGCACGTCCGCAGTCTCGAGCGCTTCACCGTGCGCGACGATGTGGCCGGGCGGTGGTCCCTCACCGAGGCCGCGGGCGACGCACCGATCACGCCGACCGAGCGCGCGACCGCGCAGATCCGGCAGCTGCTCGAGCGGCATGGCGTGCTGACCCGCGAGGTCGTTCGCTCGGAGGGAATCGGCGGCGGCTTCGCCGCGGCATACGGGATCTTGAAGGCGATGGAGGACGCGGGGCGTATCCGACGTGGTTACTTCGTGGCCGGCCTCGGTGCGGCGCAGTTCGCGCTCCCGGGCGCCGTGGATCGGCTCCGCGCCGCGCGCGAGCGGACCGAAGAGCCTCACGCCGTCATCCTCGCGGCGGCCGATCCGGCGAACGCATACGGCGCAGCACTGTCGTGGCCCGAACGCGCCGAGGGCCGCAAACCGATGCGCACCGCCGGCGCCATGGTCGTGCTCGTGGATGGGCGCCTCGCAGGATGGCTCGGCCGCAGTGAAGAGCAGCTGCTTACGTTCGTCGGCGAGGAAGCCGACGCCGAGCCGACGCGCAAGGCGCTCGCGGCTGCGCTCGCCGGCGAGGTCGGGCCCGAGCGTCGGAACACGCTCTTCATCCAATCCGTGGACGGCGCTCCCGTGGACGAGTCGCCCATCGCGGATGCGCTGCGCGAGGCAGGGTTCGCGCGCACCCCGCGCGGCTATCTCCGGCGCGTCGCGCGCTCCTGAAGGCGGAATGCCTGAAGGCGACACGATCTTTCGCACGGCGACCGTGCTGCGTCGCGCTCTCGCTGGCCACGTTGTCACCGGATTCGATCTCGTCGCACCGAAGGTGACTCCGTCCGCCGCGCGTCGACAGGTCGTGGGCGGGACCGTGAAGGCCGTCGAATCGAACGGCAAGCACCTCATGATCACGTTCACCACGGACGGTGAGGACGTCGTGCTTCACACGCACATGCGCATGCAGGGGCAGTGGCACGTCTACCGCCCGGGTCAGCGGTGGTGGTTCGCTCCTTCGAAGGCGCGCGTCGTCATCCGCACCGACGAATACGTCGCGCCATGCGAGACGCCTCCTGTCGTCGAGCTCATGACGGCGCGCGAGATCGCGCTCCATCCGGTCATCCCGGAGCTGGGGCCGGACGTCATCGCCGACAGCTTCGACATGGACGAAGGGTTGCGCCGGCTGCGCGCACAGCCCGAGCGTGAGATCTCAACGGCGCTCCTTGACCAACGCACCCTTTCGGGCATCGGGAACGAGATCAAGAACGAGACGCTTTTCATCACGCGTACGTGGCCCTGGACGAAGATCACGGACTTCGACGACGCCGAGCTCGGTCGCGTCGTGCTCGCCGCGCGCGAGTTGTTGCGGCGCAATCGCGACGGCGGCCCGCGGCGTTCGCGTTTCACGCTCGATCGCCGGCAGCTCCGTTCGGTGCAGGAGCGTCGAGGGCTGCCGTGCTACCAATGCGGAACGCCGATCGACGTCGGCTTTCACCCGAACGAGTTCCGCAAGAGCTATTTCTGCCCGACCTGCCAGCCGGCGCCCCCACCCGCGTAAGGCAAGTGTTCTCGCTCCTGCGGCGACGCGACTTCGCGCTCGTCTGGACCGCGAGCCTCATCTCGGCGACCGGCGACTGGGTCCTGCTCATCGGCCTGCCGATATACGTGTACCAGCTCACCGGCTCGACCCTCGCCACGAGCGCGATGTTCGTTGCGGAGCTTGTGCCGCAGATCGCGTTCGGATCGGTGGCAGGCGTGTTTGTGGATCGCTGGGATCGCAAGCGAACGATGGTCGCCGCGAATCTCATCCTGACCGTCGCGATCCTGCCCCTCGCGCTCGTCCGGTCGACTGACGACGTCTGGATCGTCTACATCGTCGCGTTCACCGAATCACTCGTTGCGCGATTCCTCCGTCCCGCCGAAGGCGCGATGCTCCCGCGTCTTGTCGACAGGAATGACCTCGTCGCGGCCAACGCCCTCGGGTCGTTCGCCTCGAACACGTCGCGTCTCGTCGGGCCGACGCTCGGTGGTGTGATAGCCGGGATCTACGGGCTCACCGCGGTCGCTGGTTTCGACTCAGTGACGTTCGCGATCGCGGGGGCACTCGTGGGCCTCGTTCGCACGTCCGGCGCTCCCGAACGTTCGGAGACTCGAGACGCATCCGCGGTCGCGGCCGGCCGGCTGCGCGCGTTCTGGCGCGAGTGGCTCGACGGCCTCTCGCTCGTCACCCGCTCGCGGACGATCCGTGTCCTCTTCGTGCTCGCGGCCTTGTCGTCGCTCGGCGAGGGGATGATGTCGGTGCTCTTCGTGGTGTGGGTGGCCCGTGTCATCGGGGGCACCGCGCTCGAGCTCGGCTGGTTCATGACGGCCCAGGCCGTCGGTGGCCTCGTGGGAGGGGTCTTCGTCGCGCAGCTCACACGTGGCGCGCCACCTCGCCGCGTGCTCGGCATCGCGAGCATCGCCTTCGGCTCCCTCGATGCCCTGCTCTTCGTCTCGCCGTTGGTGCGACCCGAGATCATCATCGGGCTCGTGATCATCGCGATCGTTGGGGTCACAACCGTCGCGTTCGGCGCGGGCTTCAACGCCATCCTCCAGACGAGCGTGGAGGATGCGTACCGCGGACGCCTCCTCGGAGCCATCTTCACGACGATGGCGCTTCTCCGTCTCGTAAGCACAGTCCTCGCGGGATTATTTGGGGCGCTCGTAAGTCCGATCCCGCTCCTCGTGGCCTTTCAGGCGGGCTCGTACGTCGCGCTCGGGATCGTCGCGCTCGCGCTGCTGCCACACGAGGCGGGCCGCGAACGCGACGGCCTCGTCCGCGAGCCGGCATGACGACGGCGCCCGATGTCGAGCGTCTCGCGAACCTTCGCGCGGCGAAGGACCTCATGGACCGCTCGTATGCCGAAGCACTTGATCTCGACGCGATCGCACGCGAGGCCGGCTATTCCCGGTTCCATTTCATCCGCGCGTTCCGGGGGACGTATGGTCAGACGCCGCGCGACTACCTCTCGGCGCGCCGGGTCGAGCGTGCGCGGGATCTCCTGCGTGGCGCGAACCTCACCGTCACCGAGATCTGTTTCCTCGTCGGTTTCTCAAGCCATGGCTCGTTCAGCACCCGCTTCAAGGCGGAGGTTGGCCTTTCGCCGTCCGAGTACCGGGCGCGCGAGGTGCGGCGCGGCGGACCTCCGCCGATCCCCGGCTGCTTCGTGCTGATGTGGAGCACCGCCCAAATGCGCAATCGGGAAGAAGCGGCGCCCGGCGGGGGTCCGTAGAGTCCTGACGACGACAGATGGGGGATAGCGACCGATGATCACGAAGTACTCGCACACGCCCGTGTGGGTTCTCGACCAGGACTCCGCGAAAAAGTTCTACACCGAAAAGCTCGGCTTCGAGGTGCGCACCGACATGTCGATGGACGGCCTGCGATGGCTCACCGTTGGGCCTAAGGGCCAACCTGACTTCGAGCTCATCCTCGCCAATCCCGGTCCTCCGATGGTCGACGACGAGGCTGCCAAGGCGATCCGCGGCCTCGTCGCGCGCGGTGCCCTCGGTGCCGGAGTGATGGAGACCGAGGACTGCCGGAAGACACACGCCGAGCTCAGCAAGAGAGGCGTGCAATTCCTCCAGGAGCCGGCCGATCGACCGTATGGCGTTGAGGCGGTGTTCCGCGACGACTCGGGCAATTGGTTCAGCCTGACCGAGCGCAAGGGCCGGTAGTTCCGGAGAAGACCGTCGACGTATGTGAGGAATCGAAAAAGAGACCCCCGAGAGATCGGGGGCCTCTTCTTGTTCGCTCGCGAGAGATCTAGCGGGAGCCTGCGAGAACGGGCTCGCGCTTCGTTGCGACTTGAGGCGTCGGAACGACGCCGAGCTGCTGCATGAGGCCGAGGTTGTCGAAGAACGACCAGACCTCGACGATCTTGCCGCTGCCGTCGAACTTGGTCGTCATGGCCCCTGTCGTGACGGCCTTCTTGTTGGTCGCCGGCATTCCGTTGAATGAACCGGTGTTCGTGCCGGTCGCGCGAAGGTGCTGCACGACGTACTCGCCGTCAGCGATCTCCTTCTCGATCGTGATCTTCACGTCCGGGAACGCCGTGAGGTAGGTCTCGAGGGACGCCTTGGCGCCCTGAGGTCCCTTGGCGACTGTCGGG
>DATLPP010000223.1:0-3161 GCA_035535615.1 Candidatus Udaeobacter sp. | reverse complement strand
TGACGCAAGCGTCCTCGCCGACGTCAGCGCCGACCGTCGCACCGATGCCGCGCGAGCTGCGTCCGCGCCTCGTTGATGCCCGCCGCGACGTCGATGGGCTGAACGAGCGCGGCTGCGGTCTCTCACTCGCGGGGAGCCAGCCGCCGCTCTGCACGCTTGGCATCTCGGACGGCGCGATCACCGTCGCGCTCGTCGGCGACTCGCACGCGGCGCAGTGGTTCCCGGCGCTGGACGCCATCGCGCAGCGGCGCGGCTGGAAGATCCTGCCGTTCACGAAGGATTCGTGCATCTTCCTCGACATGCGCATCGTCTCGCTCCATCTCGAGCGTGAGTACAGCGAGTGCGCGCGCTGGCGCGATCAGGTCGTCATCGCGTTGCAGCGAGCACAGCCCGATCTCGTCGTCGTCTCGTCGAGCCGCTGGGTGCATCCGGTCGATCCCGCCGACGCCGACCCGCAGCGCCAGTCCGACGCGATGGTCCGGCTACTGAAGGCGCTGCCCGGCCGCGTCGCGATCATCGCCGATACGCCTCTCAGCGCAGTGGACGTACCGGCGTGCCTCTCCCGGCCGGACCGGACCGCGGCGGACTGCGCGACCATGCGCTACTACGCGCTCACCGCGCACCTGGCGCGGGATGGACGTGCCGCCGCTGCGCTCGGCGCGACGCTGATCGATCCCACGCCGTGGCTCTGCGGCCCCGAGGTCTGCCCCGCGGTGATCGATTGGACCATCGTGTACCGTGACGACCATCACCTCACCGCGACGATGGCACGTCGGTTGGCCCCGCTACTCGAGTCGGGACTCATGGAGGCCATATCCACCGTTCGTTGATCATCGCCTTGGCACTGATCGCCGTATCCGGATGTGGCGCTGGGTCGTCCGCTGGGTCCGGAGCGGCGCCATCAGCGATCCCGAGCCCGACCTCCGTTCCTCCACGCGTTGTCAGCGCTTCGGGTACTGAAGCCGCGCTCACCGTCACGTACGACCGACCGATGAAACATGGGCTCGCGTGCGGCACCGAGGGCTTCACCGCCGGTGCCACGAACACGATCGACGCCTTCGAGATGAACATCACGTCGCGCTATTACACGTCTCCCGATGCCGACTTCGACGAGCTGCTCAATTCGATGTGGGTCGCGTCGCTGAACGCCGACTGTTCGGCGGTCACCTTCACCTTCGTCCACGGCGTCGCTCCGGGCATCTATCCCCTGAGAATCACGAAGGTCCAAGACCTCGCGGGCAGAGGGCTCGCCACCGATCCGATGATCGTCACCGCCACGGTCCTCGAGTCGGCGCCGCCTCGGATGCTCCTCGTGCAGCAGTGGGAGAACCACGCGCTGATTCGCTTCAGCGAACCGATCAAGAGAGACCTGGCCCTCGACGTCACCCGCTACCGGTTCGACGGCGCTCCGCTCGCAGCAGGGTCGACGGTCGCGTGCTCGATCGTCACGTGCGCCGCTGTCGAGATCACGCTCCCCGTCGCGCGCGCTCGCCCGCCGAAGACGGTCACGGTCATCGGCTTCGAGGACCTCGCCGGCAAGCCGTTCGCCCCGGGGACGGAGACACACGACGTCAATCTGATGGCCGGCCAATGAAGCGCGACCTGACGCGCCTCTAGAGCCCGAGCGCCTTGGTCGCGAAGAGCCCGACGACACCGCCCACGCCGCCACCGAGTGCGTACCCGACCGCGAGCGAGGCGCTCCGTCCCGCGACCATCTGGCGGACCGCCAGGTACGACACGCCCGCGAGCATGACGTTCGCGGTGAAGCTCGGCCCGTAGGCGACCATCACCGCGGCGCGTTCCTGCGCGACGACGAGCACGTTGAGCACCACCTGGAACGTGAACAAGGAAAGGAAGCCGCGCACGGTCGGGTTCAGCAGAAGCCAGCTCGGCCGCGCCATCCGAGGGAGCGCCCGGCCCCTGGTCATTTCGATCACCGCCATCGCCCGACCTCCTTCTTTGTTCTCGAGGCTTAGACGCGGTCGGGCGGCAAAACTCATCGGAGCTCGTCGAAACAAAGCAAATCGCGGGACCGGACTAGCATCGCGAGCATGCGCGATAGCGGTCCGACAGCGGCTCCGCAGCGGGCGGCGACCAGTGAGCGACGCCCACTCACGATCCTGTTCGCCGACCTCGCCGGTTCGACCGCGATCGCCGAGAAGCTCGATCCCGAGGACTGGACCGTCATCGTCGGCAAGGCGTTCGCGCGGCTGAATACCGTCGCCGCACGCTACGACGGGACGGTCGCGCGGCTCATGGGCGACGGTGTCCTCGTCTTCTTTGGCGCGCCGGTCGCGCACGAGGACGACCCCGAGCGCGCGGTGCGATGTGGACTCGATATGGTCCGCGAGATCGAAGGTGAGGCGCACGCGCACGCCGGCGTCTCGTTGAAGGTCCGCGTCGGCATCAACACCGGCCCTGTCGTCGTCGGGATGGTCGGGACCGATGTCGCCCGCGAATACACGGCGATGGGAGACGCGGTGAACATCGCGGCGCGGATGCAGGCCGCCGCGCCGCCCGGTGGCGTCATGATCACGGCGGCGACGTACAGGTTCGTCGCGCCGCTCGTCGACGCGACCGACGCGGGCCCGCTCGAGCTCAAGGGCAAGGCCGAGCCGGTCCACGCGTATCGGGTCAACGCCCTGCGCGCCGGCGGGGTGAGCGCCCGCGGTCTCGGGACCGAGGTGCACTCGACGATGATCGGGCGCGACGCGCAGCTCGCGCGCCTGCGTGACGCGTTCGCGATCGTGCGCGCGCGACAGGGCCGCGTCGCGTCGATCCTCGGCGAGCCTGGCATCGGGAAGAGCCGGCTCCTCGCTGAGCTGCGAGCCCATGTGACAACGTCCGATCCGTCCGCGCGCTGGATCGAGGCGCGCTGCCTGTCATACGGACGCACGCTTCCGTATCACCTCGTCCTCGATCTCGTCCGCTCGTGCATCGGCGTCGCGGCGACCGCGGACGAGCCCGAGGTGCGGGCCGCGCTCGAACGGCAGACGAAGGCACTGTTCGGCGACGCGTGGTCGGACCCCTATACGTACCTCGGCCACCTGCTCTCGATCCAGCTCGACCCCGAGATCCGCGCTCGGGTGTCGGCGCTCGAATTCGAGACCGTGAAACGCTACGTCTCGTCGCTCATCGGAATGGTCCGCGCGCTCACGGCC
>DATLPP010000222.1:0-2715 GCA_035535615.1 Candidatus Udaeobacter sp. | reverse complement strand
CATGCGTATCTTCAGCTCGTTTGGCTTCTCTTCGATCAGCTCGTACGTTCCCGTGTCCCAGATCGTCATCGTGCCCGCGCCGTAGCCGTCGGGGATAACGCCATGGAACGTGAGGTACTCGATGGGATGGTCCTCGGTGTGGACCGCGAGCCTTCTCTTACCGGCCTCGAGCGGAGGTCCATTCGGCACGGCCCACGATGCGAGGATGCCGCGCATCTCGAGGCGAACGTCCCAGTGAAGGCGCGTCGCGTGGTGCCGATGGACCACGTAGCGGCGCGTTTCTTCTTTCTTCGGCAGCTTGCCTTTCGGCTCGGGCGTACGGCCAAAGTCGCGTTTGCGCTGGTAGTCGGTGAGGCTCAATCTGTGACCTTCGCCATTGTCGGGGAGGTCGCATCGTGACGTCCGCGCCGTTTTCCTCGCTCGTCAAGGACTACCTCGCGGAACGCTACGAAGAATCTCCCACGTGGGCCAGCATGCTCGGCCTCACGGCGTACGACGAGCGCTCGGAAGACCTCTCGGCAGAGGCTTTTCTTCGTCGCGATGCCGCCGTGCTCGACTGGACCAAGCGCTTTGCGGCGGTTCCCGACGATACCCTCACGCCGGACGAGCGCATTGACCGCGACGTCATCCTCGCGTCGCTCCGCGGGCGCGAGCTGAACCAGCCGCGTTTCGACTGGAAGCGCCAGCCGAACACCTACCTGAATCCCTCACTGGGTGGCGTTTTCACGCTCTTCCTTCACCGCCTCCGGCCCGAGCGCGACCTGGCCGATGCGGCGCGCGCGCGCCTCCTCGCCGTGACCAAGCACGTGGCCGACGGCAAGGCGAACGTGGACTTCTCCCTGGTTCCCCCTGTCTACGTCGACCGCGCGATCGGCCAGGCGAAGGCGGCCGCGCGCTATGCGCGCGAGCTCGTACCGGCGGAGGTGAAGGACCCCGCGCTCCGGCAAAAGGTCGCGGAGGCGGGCGCGGCGGCGGCCGGCGCGTTCGAGGACTTCGCGGCGTTCCTCGACCGCAACAAGGCGCGCGCCACCGGCGACTACGCGATCGGCGAGGAGCTCTACACCGCGCTCCTGCGCGAAAAGGAGCTCCTTCCGTTCGGAACGCGCGAGCTCCGCGAGCGCGGGCGCGAGCAGTACGACCTGCTCGCGAACGAGGCGAACAAGATCGCGCGGCAGATCGACGGAGGCGGCACGTGGACGGAGGTGTGCGAGCGACTCAACCGCGTGCACGCGCCGACGCCCGATGCGATGCGAGCCGAGTACGAGGAATGGACCGAGCGCGCGCGATCGTTCCTCGTGGATAGCGGCCTCGTCACGCTTCCACCGGGAGAGCGATGCACGGTCGAGCCGTCACCGCACTACCAGCGGCCGATACAGGCGGTCGCGAGCTACAACCAGCCTCCCGCGTTCAGCGATTCGCTTCATGGCCATTTCTTCGTGCCGTACCCGCCGGACGGCACGCCACCGGAAGAGGTGCAGAAGCGCCTCGAGGGCAACTGCAGCGCCGGGATACCGACGACGGCCGTACACGAGGCCTATCCGGGTCATCACTGGCATCTCGTCATGGCAAAGCAAAACGGCTCCGACATCCGCCGCACGCACTTCACCTCGTACTTCGCCGAAGGCTGGGGTCTCTACGCGGAGCGCGTCATGCGCGAGCAGGGCTTCTTCACCGACCCGCGACACCTTCTGTTCCAGTACGAGGCGACGCTCTTCCGCGCCGCCCGCATCGTGGTGGACACGTCGCTGCATATGAAGGAGATGACCTTCGATCAGGCCGTCGATTTCATGGTGAAGAACGGGAACCTCACGCCCCCGAACGCGAAGGCCGAGGTCGGCCGGTACTGCTCGTGGCCGACGCAGGCCTCGAGCTACCTCACCGGGATGCTGGAGATCATCGACATCCGCACGCGCTGGCTCGCCAAGCGCGGATCGGCCGACCGCGCCGCGCTGCGCGCTTTCCACGACGCGATCACCTCGACCGGATCGATCCCGACGTCACTCGCGGAGCGGGCGATCGCGAACTAGCCCGTATGGACCTTCCTCTCTGGGCGGACATCCTTCTCGTCTTCATCGCTATCTGGATCGTCGTCGTCGTGGTCCTCGTCATCGCCGGCCGGGTGCTGCTCGCCCGCGAGCTCGCGCTCCTTCTGCCAAATCTCATCCGGCTTTTCACAGGCCTTCTGCGCGACGCGCGTGTCCCGCTCCGAGCGAAGATCGTCCTTGCCGTGGCCAGCGTGTGGCTCGCCTCGCCGATCGACCTCATCCCGGATTTCATCCCCATCGTCGGGTCGCTCGACGACGCGGTCGTCGCCGCGCTCGCACTCCGCTTCGTGCTTCGGACGACCGACGGCGCCATCGTCCGCGAGCACTGGCGCGGCGATCCGGCCACGCTCGAGCGGCTTATCCGGCTCGTCTCGTGGGGCGGGCGCGGCACGCCGCGTGCGCTCCCTTGACGGGGCCGTTACGATTCGCGCGGCTAGGCCGCGCGCGACAAGGGGAAAGCGGCCGGCGAGGTGATGGCTATGCCGCGTTCGATCTGGAAGGGCGTCATGAGCTTCGGGATGGTCGCCATCCCGGTGCGGTTGTACCTGGCGACGGAGAGCTCGAGCAAGGTCTCGTTCAACCTGCTCTGCCCTGAGCACCGGAGCCGGATCAAGAACAAGCGCTGGTGCGTGGAGGGCGACCACGAGGTCGCATGGGGCGATGTCGTGCG
>DATLPP010000221.1:0-8066 GCA_035535615.1 Candidatus Udaeobacter sp. | reverse complement strand
CTCAGGCTGTCGTGACCGCGATTCCGAGCCCGACCGCGAAAGCGATCGCAACGACAGCCTCCGAGCTTCTCGCCATCGGCGACCCGTGCCTGATTGGTCGATGGATCATGACCAACTTGTTGATCTCGGACTCCACCTCATTTCCCGGGATCACGATGTCGATGACCGGCCAGGTGGGCACGGTGATGACGCTTGGTGCCGAGGGGACGGAGGTCTTCGACCTCACGAACTCCACGCGTTTGAGCGGAACGGGCGGTGGCCATAGCGTGAGCTGGCTTGGGCGCGGCGTGCAGCGGTTCGGGTTTCAAGGTCAAGATGGCCAATGGACCGAATCCGGTCCGTCCCAGATCGCGACCGGCACGAACGTCCTCGTCGACGGCGTGAGTCAGCCCGATTTCACCAGCGAGGCGCCTCCATTCTCCGGGTCCTACACCTGCGCTGGATCGAACCTCACGATGGCGATCGATTTCCCCAACTACTCACAGACCGCAACCTTTAAGAAGTAGGGCTCCGCCTCGCGGCTTGGGGCCGCGATCGTCGAACACACGTCGATGGCCTGGGGACGACAATGGGGCGACCAGAACACGGAGCATTGGGGTATGACGATGATCGATTCCAAGTCGGCAGCCGCGCTCGACCGTCTGCACGAAGCGATGGCGGCTCACGTCGCGAAGGATGAATTGCCCGGCATGGTCACGCTCGTCGGGCGCGGTGAAGACGTGCACGTCGATGCGATCGGCGCGATGGCGTTCGGCAGTGACGAGCCGATGAAGCGCGACACGATCTTTCGCATCACCTCGATGACGAAACCGATCCTTGCCTTGGCGACGATGATGCTCGTGGACGACGGCGTCCTGAAGTTGGATGAGCCCGTCGACCGGCTTCTCCCGGAGCTTGCCGACCGCAAGGTCGTGAAGCGCATCGACGGGCCGCTCGACGAGACGGTTCCGGCTCGGCGGCCCATCACGGTCGAGGACCTGTTGACTTTTCGCATGGGCCACGGGCTGATCCTCGAGCCCACGTTCGATCCGCCGTTCCCGATCGTCCTCGCGGCCAAGGAGCTGGATCTGGTCATGGGTCCGCCCGACCCGCGAACACCGCACGACCCCGACGAGTGGATCAAGCGCTTCGGCACGTTGCCGCTCATGTACCAGCCAGGCGAGAGGTGGCAGTACAACACGGGCTCGCTCGTGCTGGGCGTCCTTGTCGCGCGCGCGGCGGAGCGGCCATTGGCGGAGCTCTTCCGGACGCGCATCTTCGAGCCGTTGGGAATGAACGAGACCGGCTTCTCGATGCCAGCCGACAAGACTCGCCGGCTGCCGAGCAATTACATGACGAATTACGCGACCGGGAAGATGGAGGAGCAGACGACCTCGGGTCCGAGCTTGTGGGCGAAGCCGCCCGTGTTTCCCTCGGGCGCGGCTGGCCTCGTTTCCACCATCGACGATTATTTGGCGTTCGCTCGTCTGCTCTTGGACGAGGGCATTCACGACAGCAAACGGCTCGTCTCGCAGAAGTCGGTGCAGCTCATGACGACGAATCACTTGACGCCGGAGCAAATGGCGTCGGGCGGTCCGATCCTCGGCGGCCAGGGCTGGGGTCTTGGCATGGCCGTGGTCACCGCGCCGGACGAGGTGTCATCCGTCCCCGGCCGCTATGGTTGGAATGGCGGCTACGGCACGTTCTGGTTCAACGATCCGAGCCAGAGCCTGATCGCGATCGCGATGTCGCAGACCTCCGACATCCTGTTCAACGGGACGACCACTGAATTCGCAAAGCTCGCGGTCAATTCTTAGAACTGGGGAGAGGACAGAGCAATGAGTTCCACATCAAGAGGAGTCACGGTTCCCGAGGAAGAGAGCGAAAAAGAAGCCCAGGGTCAATGGGGAGGCAAGACGGGAGGCGTCGGCAAGTACGCCGCCGTCAACGGCATCAACCTCTACTACGAGATCCAGGGGACGGGTTATCCCCTCATCCTGTTGCACGGCGGACTGGGCGCGGGCTCGATGTTCGGTCCCAACCTGCCGGCGCTCGCGAAGGGTCGGCAGGTCATCACCGTCGATCTGCAGGGCCACGGCCGTACCGCCGACATCGATCGACCGCTCACGCCGCAGCTCATGGCCGACGACATCGCCGCGCTCATCAAGCACTTAAAGCTGGACCGGCCGGACGTGATGGGTTACTCGCTTGGCGGCGGGGTTGCCACCTTCGTCGCGATCCGCCATCCAGAGCTCGTCAGGAAGCTCGTCATCGTCTCGGTGAACTTCAAGCGCAGCGCGATCTATCCCGAGATGCTCGCGCAGCAGGAGCAGGTCGGTCCCGAGGCGGCCGAGTTCATGAAGCAGACGCCGATGTATCAGCTCTACGTCAGCATCGCGCCTCGGCCCGAGGATTTTCCGCGGCTCCTTGGTAAGGTCGGGGAGATGATGAAGGGCGACTTCGACTACTCGAAAGAGATAGCTGGAATAAAGGCGACCACGATGATCGTGGCCGGCGATTCCGACATGTTCCCACCCTCACACGCGGCCGAGTTCTTTGGTCTGCTCGGCGGCGGCAAGCGCGACGGCGGATGGGACGGCTCCGGACGGCCGAACGCCCGACTCGCGATCCTGCCGGGCATGACCCACTACGCGATGGGCAGCGCGCCCGCGCTCGCGGCGACGGTCATCCCGTTCCTCGACGAACCGGCACCGAACGCCCCGTAATCGGGCGCTGCCCCTCCTAAACTGAATATCGTGGCCACCGCACCCGTGCTCCCGGGCGGATTCGAGCTCCCGCTCGAGCCGCGCCTGCCGCGCCTCGGGTCCGTCGACGCCGTCGCGCTCGAGGAGCGCGCGGCGTCGCTCGCGACACGCTCGATCAAACGCGACTCCAAAGTCTTTGCGCTCGAGCTCGCGATCCGCGTGATGGATCTCACCACGCTCGAGGGTGCGGACACGCCGGGCAAGGTGGCCGCGCTCGCTTCGAAGGGCATCCGTCCGGATCCATCCGACCCGAACATCCCGTCCGTCGCCGCGATCTGCGTCTATCCGAATCTGGTGCCCTACGCGGTCGAGCGGACGAAAGGGACGAACGTGAAGGTCGCGGCCGTCGCGACCGCATTTCCCTCGGGGCAGTCCTCGCTCCAGGTGAAGCTCCTCGAGACGCGCGAGGTTATCGAGGCGGGCGCGCACGAGGTCGACATGGTCATCAATCGTGGCGCGTTCCTGTCCGGTCGCTATGCCGAGGTGTACGACGAGATCGTCCGCGTGAAGGAGGTCTGCGCGGGGCGCGCGCACCTCAAGGTCATCCTCGAGACCGGCGAGCTCGGCACGTACGACAACGTCCGCCGCGCATCGCTGCTCGCGATCGCCGGCGGCGCCGACTTCATCAAGACGTCGACCGGCAAGCTGCCCTCATCCGCGACCCTCCCGGTGCAGCTCTGCATGCTCGAGGTGATCCGCGACGTGCACGAGGAGACCGGCCGTGTGGTCGGGATGAAAGCGGCGGGCGGGATCCGGCAGTCGAAGCAGGCGGTGCAGTACCTCGTCCAGGTGCACGAGACGCTCGGGCTCGCCTGGCTCACACCGGATCGTTATCGGCTCGGCGCATCGACGCTTCTCAACGACGTGCTCATGCAGATACGTAAGGAGCGCACCGGCCGTTACCAGAACCCGGACTACTTCACGGTTGACTAAGGACAAGCGCCAGGTCGCGCATCGTCCCGAGACGGCGGCGATCCCGACCGGCTGGGAATACTCGCCCGCGCCCGAATCACGCGAGGTCGTCCATCTCGAGGAGCGTTACGGTCTCTTCATCGGCGGTCAGTTCGTCGAACACCTTTCGAACGAGCGCTATACGACGATCGACCCCGCACGCGAGGAGCCGCTCGCCGAGGTCGCCCAGGCGGGGAAGGCGGACGTCGATCGCGCGGTGAAGGCCGCGCGCGAGGCGTACGCCGAGCGCTGGTCCAGCGTCCGTCCGAGCGAGCGCGCCAAATACCTCTTCCGCATCGCCCGCATCCTGCAGGAGCGCTCGCGCGAGTTCGCGGTGCTCGAGTCGATGAACGGCGGCAAACCGATCCGTGAATCGCGCGACGTCGATCTGCCGCTCGCGGCCGCGCACTTCTTCTACTACGCGGGCTGGGCCGACAAGCTCGAGTATGCGTTCCCGAACCGCACACCGCGCGCGCTCGGCGTGGCCGGCCAGATCATCCCGTGGAACTTCCCGCTGCTCATGCTCGCGTGGAAGATCGCGCCCGCGCTTGCCGCCGGCAACACCGTCGTCCTCAAACCCGCGGAGACCACGCCGCTCTCCGCTCTCTTGTTCTGCGACGTCGTCCGCCAGGCCGAGCTGCCGCCGGGCGTCGTGAACATCGTTACCGGCGACGGCCGTACCGGAGCCGAGCTCGTGTCGCATCCGGACGTGAACAAGATCGCGTTCACCGGTTCGACCGAGGTGGGGAAGGCGATCCAGAAGACGCTCGCCGGAACGGGGAAGCGGCTCTCCCTCGAGCTCGGCGGAAAGGCCGCGAACATCATCTTCGACGACGCACCCCTAGACCAGGCGGTCGAGGGGATCGTCAACGGGATCTACTTCAACCAGGGGCACGTGTGCTGCGCGGGGTCGCGCCTACTGGTCGAGGAGTCGATCTACGAGACGGTCATCTCAAAGCTGAAGCGCCGGATGCGGACGCTTCGGGTCGGTGACCCGCTCGACAAGAACACCGATGTCGGCGCGATCAACTCGAAGCAGCAGCTCGACAAGATCGGCTCGCTCGTCCAGGCGGGCATCGACGAGGGCGCGGAGATCTACCAGCCGCCCTGCAAGCTGCCCGAGCGTGGGTACTGGTTCGCGCCGACGGTCTTCACGAACGTCGCGCAGTCGTACCGCATCGCACAGGAAGAGATCTTCGGTCCGGTGCTCTCGGTGCTGACGTTCCGCACCCCGGACGAGGCGATCGAGAAGGCGAACAACACGCCGTACGGATTGTCCGCGGGCGTGTGGACGGAGAAGGGCTCGCGGATCCTCGCGATGGCGCAGCGCCTTCGCGCGGGCGTCGTTTGGGCGAATACATACAACCGCTTTGATCCCGCATCGCCGTTCGGCGGCTACAAGGAATCGGGTTTCGGGAGAGAGGGCGGGCGTCACGGCCTCGAGTCGTACGTCGCCCTCGACGACGCGTGAGCCGTCTTCCCGTTCGCAAGACCTACAAGCTCTTCATCGGCGGCGCGTTCCCGCGCTCGGAATCGGGTCGCACGTACGACGCGGAGGACGCGAACGTCGCGCGCGGATCACGCAAGGACGTGCGCGAGGCTGTCCGCATCGCGCGCCAGGCAGGCGCCGCATGGTCGGGGATGACCGCGTACAACCGCGGGCAGGTGCTCTACCGCGTCGCGGAGATGATGGAGACACGGCGGGCCGAGCTCGCCGCGTACTGCAGCGGTCCCGACGAGGTCGAGCGCTCGATCGATCGCGTCGTGTGGTACGCGGGCTGGGCGGACAAGCTCGCGCAGGTCATCGGGTCCGCGAACCCGGTCTCCGGCCCCTACTTCAACTTCACCGTGCCCGAGCCAACGGGCGTCACTGGAATCCTCGCGCCGGAGCCACCCCTGCTCGGTCTCGTATCGCGGCTCGCTCCGGTCATCGTCGGCGGCAACACGGCTGTGCTGATCGCCTCCGAGTCGCACCCGCTCGTCTCGATCGAGCTCGCGGAGTGTCTCGCCACCGCGGACGTGCCGCCCGGTGTCGTGAACATCATCACCGGCCTGCGCAGCGAGCTCGCGCCGGCGATCGCATCCCACATGGACGTGCTCGCGCTTGACCTGACCGGGGCCGACGGCGACGTCGCGGAGCTGGAGCGCCTAGGTGCGGAGAACGTGAAGCGGATCGTCCGCGGCCGCGCCGACTCGCAGAGCCCGTACGACATCGCCGCATTCCTCGAGCTGAAGACGGTCTGGCACCCGATCGGGATGTAAGGCTGGCGAGGCTCGTCGATCGCATCAAGGCGGGCGAGGTCGGAGCGCCGGTTGCGAACCTCGTTGGCTTTCGGCTGACCTCCGTCGAACCCGGGAAGGCGATCTTTGAGCTCGAGGCGGGTCCGCAACACGCGAACCCAATGGGGACGTTGCACGGCGGAGTGCTCTGCGACGTCGCGGACGCCGCGATGGGCATCGCCTACGCGTCGACGCTCGGTGATGGCGAGAGCTTTACGACGCTCGAGCTGAAGATCAACTTTCTGCGCCCCTTTCGGAACGGCACGCTCGTCGCCACCGCGCGGATGGTGAAGACGGGGCGCACGATCGGGCTCGCCGAGTGTGACGTGACCGACTCGGAAGGACGCCTTATCGCTCGCGCGCTGAGCACGTGCATGACTCTCCGGGGCGAATCGGGCGAGGGCCGCTAAACCCTTACTGCGGCGGTACCTACATTTAGCGCGTTGCCGGGCGACTCGCGATCAGCTCGTCGATCTTCTCGCGCAGCGCGCGTGGGCTAAACGGCTTGGCAAGGTAGCCGGCCGCGCCGTGCTCGCTGAATCGCGCGACGTCACCGCGTTGAACGGAAGCGGTGACGAACATGATCGGAATGTGGCCGAGACCGGGCCGGGCGTGAACGGCGTCGGCGAGGGCGAATCCGCCCATCTCGGGCATGGCGAGATCGGTCACGATGAGCTCGGGGAGCTGCCGCTCGATCGCGGCGAGCCCTTCGCGGCCGTTCACCGTGAGCTCGATCGAATGAGCCGTCGACCGCATCGCCGCCTCGATCAGTTTCCGGATCTGCTCCTCGTCCTCGCAAAAAACTATCCGCGCCATATTTTCTCCTCCGGCCTATGCGGCGCTGGTGCCCTGGGCGGTCGCTTCCAGGAGCGGTAGCTGAACGTGAAAGACCGAGCCCCGACCCGACTCGCTCGTGGCCCAGACCCTTCCTTCACACATCTGAACGATCTGGCGCACGATCGGAAGCCCGAGGCCGGTTCCCTGGATCGCACGAGTCTCCGTTGTCTCGAGTCGTGAATACCTGTCGAAGATCTTTTCAAGATGCTCCGCCGCGATCCCCATCCCGTGATCGGTGACGGTGAGCGTGACCGTCTTCTCAGCTCGCTCTGTCCGGAGCTCCACGGCGCCACCGGTCGGCGAGTACTTGATCGCGTTGCTCAACAGGTTGGTGACGACCTGCGTGAGCCGATCGGCGTCGCCAACGAGCTCGCGGAGCCCCTCGTCGAGGTCGAGCTCGATGGGATGATCGGCCGCATTCAGCCGGAACTGCGCCGCGGTCTCGGCAACGATTCGATTGAGATCGACCGGTTCGGAATTCAGCGTCATTCGTCCGGATTCCATGCGGTCGAGGTCGAGCATGTCCGTGATCAGCCGCGCGAGCCGACGCGCGTCCTTGTTGATGTCGCCCGCGTATTCGCGCATCTCGGGAATCGTGAGGTTCTCGTCGCGCATCATCTCGCTGAACCCCTGGATCCCGGTGAGCGGAGTGCGGAATTCGTGGCTGACGATGGAAACGAATTCACTCCGCAGCTTGCTCAGCTGCTCGATCTGGCGATACGTCTCGCGCGCGGCATGATGCGACTGCTCGAGGATGCGCCAGAGCCCGAACAGAAGACCAAAGCCGATCGCGAACACGACGGGCGATTCGATCAGGATCCATCGCGCGGTGGACTGGAGCTCGGTAAAGGCGGAGAACGCCTCGGTCGCGCGCACGTTCGCGGCAGCATCGATCTGGGAGCGCATCGCGTCGAAGGCCGGTTTCGCCTCGACGAGCTCGATACGCCGGGCCTCAGCCGGGTCGCCGATCGCGATCGCGTCAACGAGTCGCGTCGATGCTGCGACGTACTTGTCATGGACCGACATGACCCCTTTGGCGAGCTCGGAGTCAGCTTCGCTTCCGTGGACTTCGATCGCATTGATGGCGTCGATCAGGGCATTCGTTGCCTCGCCTAACGCAGCGCGACGCTCCGGTGAGGGGTCCAGGAGGTACTCGACGACAGACGAGTCCTCGGCGCGGATCGCGACGATCGCACTTTCGTAGCTGGCGCGCCGGGACTGTTCCTGCTCGGCCCGGGCGATCTGCGTCTGCAT
>DATLPP010000220.1:0-12342 GCA_035535615.1 Candidatus Udaeobacter sp. | reverse complement strand
TTCGGCAGTGTCGAAAGCTACACGGAGGGTTTCGTTCGCATCTTTGGTTACTCGCGCGCGACCGCGACCTTCGTCGCCGAGAACTCCGTCTCCTTCTTCGAACCGTCGCTCCGTCTCATCGCCGTGAACTGGGAGGCGGTCCGTGCGCGGCGCCCGATCGCGGCCATCCGTCACGAGCTCACCCACCTCTTGACGCTCGACGCGTGCTCTCCGCGCTGCGACCTGGTGCCCGCGTGGCTCAATGAAGGACAGGCGCGGCTCGCGGAGGCCCTCGTGCCCGGCGGCGAGTGGCGCCTGCTGCGCGTCCGGTATGAGGCTGCCTCCATGGCCGTGACGGGAACGATCCTGCCGCTCAACGGCCTCGTGTCGCAGCTCTCGTGGAATGCCCTCACGGACTGGGCCGGGTACTTCAAGTACCAGGAATCGGCGCGCGCGGTCGAGCTGCTTCGCGAAGACATCGGCGGGAATGCCCCGATCGCGCGCATCTACGAGCGGCTCCGGCGAGGTCAGAACCTCGCGCAGACCTACGCCGCGCTCACCGATCGATCCTTCGACGATTTCGTGGCGGGCTTGCCCGACCGCATGCGCGCCGCGGTCCCGGCCGGGCAGGGCCTGGTCGCGGTCGCGCCCACGAGCTATCTGATCTACGGGTTTCCGCCTGCGTCGACGATCACGATCACCGTGAGTGGCCCGCGCGGCAGCGAGAGCTCGCCGATGGTGGTCTCGCCATTCGGATCGAATTTCGACGGAATCGCTCCAACGCGTTTGCGAGGCGGCTACACGATCAGCGCCCAAACCGAAAGTGGAGTGTTCACTGTGAAAGTCCGAAAAGGAGACTCAGGAGACCCGACCGACATCAGATAACCAGCCCCGACGTGGGCGTCCCTCGAGCGAGCGGCCCCTCGCTCACGGTCCATCGCGATCCCACGAGGGGCCGAGCGAGAGGGACGCCCGCGGCGGGGCGTCCACGAGGGGCCGAGCGAGAGGGACGCCCGCGGCGGGGCCGGCGTCGTTTCTGGCTGCGGTCGCTCGGGCTACATGCGCGGCGGCGCAGATTCTCCGGTCGTGAGCCATCTCTCGACTTTCGGTATGTAGCGTTTCGGATCTCGTGCGAACTTTTCGAGACATCCGCCGCCACAGAACGCGTATTCGCGTTCAGGTCGCTCGATGGTCAGACCCTGCTCGCGCTGTTCGGCGAGGTCCACGATCATGTCGCAGACCGGGTCGAGCATCTTTCCTTCGTTCGCCATCCATCAAAAGTAGCCGAATTCGGTGTGGTCCCCCGGTCGGGGTAGCCGAAATCTCCCACCTCGTACGGTGTTCTCAAGAGCCGCGGCACGGCGCAAAGTGCATGACGTGGAGCAAATGGCGGGCGGACCATGGGACCGGGCCGGGGTGGACCGTGAGACCTGGTACGCCGTTCGCATGATGGCCGTCGCGATCCGCGAGACCGCGCGACTCCCGATAGACCCGACGGAGAAGAACGAAGCATTGCCCGCCGATCACGAGCGTCTCGGTGAATACGCCGACCGCCTCGTGTCAGCGGTGGAAGACGGAGACCCAGAGACCGTCGCGATGCTCTTGCGGCGCCAGACGCGCTCCGCGAGCTAGAGCACTTCTCCTAGGGCCGGCGACGCCGGCCACCGGACTGCGGTGAGCTCGTTGCATCGGTCCGCGCGATCGTGAAGCTCGATCCGTCGCTGGCGATCGTCGAGGGCTGCGCGATCGCCTGGCCCTGTCCGTTGATCATCGTGATCGCCTTCGCGCCGAGGGCTGCGGCCGACATCGTCTTGCCGTCGCGCACCGCGCTGGCTCCGCTGAACTGCACGGTCCCGAACTGGTCAAGTGAGATGAGGCCGCGGCCGATGCTCGGCGCCTCCTGGACCCATTCGGCCGATGAGTTCGACGAGCTGTACTGAACGGTCACGCTGTAGGTCCCGTTCGTCGTGTTGTTCTTCAGCGCGATGAGCCAGTCGTTGCCGCTCTGCTGCGTGATCGTGACGGTGACGGAGTCGCCCGCGCTCACCGAAAGAGGAACGTTGCGTGACGACTGCGGGAGCATTTCGATCCAAGACGAGTACTCGACCGTCCCACTGCCGTCGACCATCGCCTGCGTGCCCGCCTGGATGAGGTCGTTGCTGGTCAGTCCACCGATGCCAATCCAGGTCGCGTCCGCTCCGCTCGAGGTGGCCGAAACGGTCGGCACGGTCCAGGTCGCGGTGACCGACGTGAACGTTCCGCCATTCGCCGCGTAGCCGGACCAGTTGCTCGAGCTGCTCGTGACGCTCGCGGGCGTACCCGGTTGGGTCACGCTGGGCGGGGTGCCGCCGCCCGTGCCGGGGGTGATGATCTGCGTCGTCGGCTGAACGTCCGCCGAGATCTTCCACGCGCCCGCCTGGAGGACGAGGGTGTATTCATTGCGATCCGTGCTGTCGGCGACGGAGCCGTCGGTGTACGTCGTGCGCCAGGTCTCGTTCGTCACCGCGTTGGCGGTCGTGCCGCTGACCGTCACGTCGACCCATTCGAGGTTGACAAGAGCGATCGACCGCGCGCCGCTCGACTGCAGGCCCTGGTTGGTCTGTACGAGCTCCTGGTAATAGGAGGTGGTCGCGGTCGCGCGCATCAGCGTTGGGTCATTGCGGGTGAAGGCCTGGACCTGCGCATCGTTGGCGCGCTGGATGACGTCCTTGACGGCCGCGACGGCCGCCGTGTCACTCGCGGTAGCGCTCGGCTGGACGGTCGGGACGACGCGGTCGACATAGTTCTGCGCGGTCGAGACGAGGGAACCGAGGTCGACACGTCCGCTGAACGCGGCGAGGGCGAACGCGAGAAGACCGAGGGCCACGAGGCGGCCCGCGGGGATGCCGCTGCTCTTCCGCACCGGAGGGGGCGGCGGAGCCGGCGGAGTCATCGGCGTGGTGGCGGTCGGATCGCCTTCGAACATGCCTATAGCCTCTCTCGCGCGCCTAAGCCCGGCCTAAGAGGCGGCTGAATCGACGCTAGGAATTTCGTTCGAACCCGCTAAGACTGGGTGGCCTTGGGTGCCTGCATGGAACGCACCCCGAGTGCTAGAAGCACCCCCACGGCCATGAGGACAAGCCAGGCAGGCAAGAGCCAATCCGGATAAACGAGGCCCAGCAGCCGATCGAGCGACAGGGCGCCGTTGCCCGCGAGGGCGATCGCGAGAGCGCCGGCCGCGAGTGGGACCGGGAACTCCCACCCGACCTTGCCTCCGCCGGCCCAGAAACCCTGGGGCCAGTGCGCGACGATCGTGACGACGACGAGGTCCCCGGCGAGAACGCCGGGGCCGATCGGTCCACCGAGCCCGAGGACCGTGAGGAGTCCGCCGCCGGCTTCGGCGAGGACGGCGACGTACGCCCAGAACAGGCCCGGCCGGAGACCCATCGAGTTGAACCATCCGGCTACGCCGGGGATCGAGCCGCCCTTGCCGACCAGACCCAGCTTCAAGAGTCCGTGCGCCATCACGATTCCACCGATGACGACTCGGAGAAGCAGGAGCGCGAGGTCGAGATACATGGACTTCCGAAATGTTAGTCGGCACACTCGAAATGGTGCGCCTCGCCGTCCGTGTCATCGCCGTGATTGCGCTGCTCGCAGGGGCGGTCTTCTTCTTCCAAGGCATCGGCGTCATTCCGGGGTCGTTCATGACCGGACGCAGCGAGTGGGCGGTGATCGGTGCTGCCCTCGTCGCGGGCGCGGCCGCGCTGTTCTGGCTGTCCGGCATGGTCGGGCCCGACGGAAGGCGTTAGTACTACCTAACGGGTGCGGGGCGGCACCAGATCGGTAAGGGGACTCGCGTCCTTGGCGGCGCCGAGGCGTGGCAGCCCGAATTGGTCTTCGATCGCCGCGAGAAGGGAAAAGTGGTCGTAATCGCCGTTCACGCGGCGACTCGCGACATCCGGCGATGCCACGATCAGTGGGACGACGCTCGATCGTCCATCGCCCTCATCCCACACGACGAAAAGCACGCCGTGGTCGCGCCATGCCTGCGAGGCCACGATCCGACCCACGAGCTCCTCGAGCCACGCCCCTGCCTCCGCGAGCGCGCAGTCGTGACCATCGTGGCAGAGACCCGGGGAGATCCAAACAAAGCTCGGAGTGTCACGACTGAGATCCGCGTCGAGAGCGTCGAGCGCCACGACGTTCTCCGGACACGCGCCGCCGTAGTACGCGAACGGGTTGTGCTTAAGGGCATACGGGTACGGGCTGCGCAAGCACCCGGCCGATGTCAGCCCCTCCATGTACGCGCGCCAGGTCACGCCGGCGGCGGTCAGCTGCGTACCGAGTCCACCTGCGGGAAGGACGTGATACGCGTCATCGGTGATGCCCCACGTACTGCCGGAGGTGAGGGCGAGATAGTTCGGCAGGCTCGGCGAAGAGACGGCGTGGTAGTTCGTGCCGAGGACGTATTTCGCGGCGAGCCGTGCGATCGGCGGCGACGCCAGTGCCGTCGTGAAGTTCGCGTTCTCCATGACGATGACGAACACATGCGGGTTGGCGGGTGTGGGAGTTTCGGTCGGAGTTGCTGACGGAGTGGCCGGGGGCTCGATCTGCGTGGGTGATGGCGTCGTGATCGCGGCCGGCGGCGACGCGCACGACACCGCGAGGACCACGACAAGCGCGAGCCGAAAGAAAGGAGCACGCATCGGCCTGACCATTCTCGAACGTGTGGCCGCACACGGTGTCGCAGATCACATCCAGGCGGTGTGAGGCCGCACCCCGGCCAAGCGTTCGCGACCGTAGACCCCTCCAGCACGCATCCACGGATGGATGCGGGCAGGAGGAAGAAAAGATGCGCAAGCTCATTCTCGCGGCGACCCTCGCGCTCAGTTTCGTGTTCTCGCTCGGCCAATCCACCGCGTTCGCGGCCTCAGGTACACCACAGACGATCGACGTCAATGGATACGCGAGCTTCACCAGCATCCTCGGCGGCGGCATCAGCGGACCGGTCGTGCTCTCGGGTTCCTTCGCTGACGGCCAGCTCGGCATGCTCCGCGGATCGGCGAACTTCCCGCTCCGCGACGAGAAGCTCAGCGTCTCCCCTTCGACCTCGGTCGTTCTGACCACGGAACGGCTCAACGTCGGCTGGAACAGGGTCACCTGCGACCAGTTCGGTTGCTTCTATCAGTACGGCACCTCGATCTTCGAGCGGACCTACGGAAGCGGTCCCGTCGACATCCGCCTCGGTTCACTCAAAGGCAACGGCACGATCTCGCTCGGTACGACCGCGACATGCGTCGAGGCGTGCCCGCCGGCGGGCGCGTACTGGTACGCACCGACCGGGTTCTGGCAGCTGCAGGGTGCTGCCCTGAGCTCGCAGGACGCCGGAAACATAACCGCGAACGGACCCGCACCAACGATCCACTAACAGCGCTCTCCGCAACAAAAAGATCGCCCCGGGAAAACCCGGGGCGATCTGTTTTTGTCCGATGTCTTGAAAGCGTCAGGCCTCGAACACGACCTCATGACGGGTCGTCGCGCGCCAGCGTCGTCCGCGCCAACGTTCGGGCGGAAGAGCGGCGGCTCCGCGAGTGCGCACGCGGCGGTGGACGAGGATCTCGAGATCGGCGAGCGTCACGCGGCCACGCTTCTGTTCCCAGATCGCGCGAAGCGCGAGGATCGCGTCGAGCGCGTTGTTGCTGTCCATGCCTAAGTAGTGCGCCAGGCCAGCCGGGCCGATGTGTCGGCGACGTTTCGTTCCATGCTCGCCCCCAACGCACGGCTCGTGCCAGCGGTTCTGCGACGCCGGTGATATCCGAATCGGTAGCACGGAAGCGTCAGCCCGCGCGCGCCGCCTCTGCCACGAGTCCGGGAAGAAGGTCGCCGCGAACGCGTGAGACATCCTCCTCGTACTTCAGAAGGACTCCTAGTGTTCCGTCGATTGCGGCCTCGTCGAGCTCGCCGGTACCGAGAGCCGCGAGCGCCATCGCCCAATCAAGCGTCTCCGCGACGCCCGGTCGCTTGAAGAGGTCTTCGCGCCGAAGCGCCTGCACCACCGCGACGACGCTTCGCGCGAGGCGCGCCGGTATATCGGGCAGACGCCGCGCGACGATCGCGAGCTCGCGTTCGACGGTTGGGTAGTCGATCCACTGGTACAGGCATCGACGCTTGAGAGCGTCGTGGATCTCTCGAGTGCGATTCGAGGTGATGATGACCGGCGGCGGGACGGCGGCCCGGAACGTACCGAGCTCGGGCACCGTGATCTGGAAATCCGAGAGGAGCTCGAGAAGATACGCCTCGAACTCCTCGTCCGCCCTGTCGATCTCATCGATGAGCAGGACCGGCGGCGGACCGTCGCCGGCGATGGCCTCGAGCAGTGGGCGTTTGATCAGAAAGCGCTCGCTGTAGATGCGTTCGCGTGCGTCACTCGCGTGTCCTTCGCCCTCGGCCAAGCGGATCTCGAGGATCTGCCGCGGATAGTCCCAGTCGTACACGGCGGTCGCGACATCGAGGCCCTCGTAGCACTGAAGCCGGATCAGCTTTCGGCCGAGTGCGGACGCGAGCGCCTTCGCGATCTCGGTCTTGCCGACGCCGGCCTCGCCCTCGACGAAGAGCGGTTTCCCAAGACGCAGCGCGAGAAAGAGCGTGACCGCGAGCTGACGGTCCGCGACGTAGCGCTCGCGCTCGAGCGCCGCGGCCACAGCCTCGACGGACGACATGACGGGCGCGCTCACCGATCGCGATGCTACGAGCGGCGAAGAGTCAGTGCGCCGGCGCCTTCACGGCGCCGGCGCACCACGAGGTCTCTTGTTCTCAGGCGCGGGCGCGCTTGATGGCGAGTTCGATCGCTCGCTTCGCGTAGACGGTGACGAGGTGCTTGCGGTATTCGGCGGACGCGGCGAGGTCGGAGAGCGCCGTGATCCCGTCCGCCGCCTTCCCGGCCGCTTCGGCGATCGCCTTCGCATCGCCCTTCGAACCGGTGAGAGCCCGTTCGGCCGCGGTCGCCCGGTATGCGTTGGCGGCCGCTCCGGCCACTCCGATCGCCGCGCGCTCGACGGTCCCGTCGGCCTTGATCGTGACCACCGCGGCGACGCCGGTCACCGCGAATCCCGACGCCGGGTGGGCGAACTTCGCGTATGCGCCGCCGCTCCGAGCAGGGGGCGCAGGAAAACGGACCTCGGCCAGTATTTCGTTTGCCGCGAGCGCCGTCTCGAACGCTCCTTTGAAGTAGTCGCGCGCCGGGATATCGCGGCGGCCCTGCGGGCCGATCGCGCGAATGGTCGCGTCGTAAGCGAGTGTGGGGGCGGGCTCGTCCGCCGCTGGGTCCGCGTGCGCGAGGCTGCCGCCGATCGTGCCGCGCGCGCGGACCTGCAGGTCCCCGATCTCGCCCGCGGCGTCGGCAAGTGCGGCGAGCTTCGCTCGAACCGACTGGTCGTGCGCGATGTCACGGTGCGTCACGAGGGCGCCGATCACGATCGTCCCGTCGGCATCCGTGCGAATCTCGCGCAGCGAGCCGATGCGACGGAGGTCGACGAGCGTCTCCGGCTGTGCGAGCCCGAGCTTCATGAGGGGCAGGAGACTGTGGCCGCCGGCGATCACCTTCGCGTCGCCGTTCTGGGCGAGCTGCTTCACGGCCTCTTCGATGGTGGCCGGCGCTTGATAGGTGAACGGATGCGTGATCATCGTCGTCCCTCCCCCGCCGCGTGGATTGCCCGCCAGATCTTCTCCGACGTGAGTGGCATGTCGATGTGCTTCACGCCCAGTGGCGACAGGGCGTCGATGACCGCGTTGACGGCGGCCGGCGTCGAGCCGATGGTGCCGGCTTCGCCGATGCCCTTGACGCCAAGCGGGTTCGTGTTCGTGAGAGTCACGGTGTGATCGAGGTTGAACATGGGGACGTCCTCGGCGGACGGCACGTGGTACTCCATCATGCTTCCGGATAGGAGCTGCCCGTTGTCGTCGTACACCGCGCCCTCGTACAGCGCCTGGCCGATGCCCTGCGTGATACCACCGTGCAGCTGTCCCTCGACGATCATCGGGTTGATCTGGCGTCCGCAGTCATCGCAGGCGGAGTAACGCTCGATCCGCACGATGCCGGTCTCGCCGTCGATCTCGACCTCGGCGATGTGCGTGCCGAACGGGAACGTGAAGTTCGGCGGGTCGTAGTACACGGTCGCCTCGAGACCCGGCTCCATCCCGTCGGGCAGGTTGTTCGCGAGATACGCCGCCATCGAAATGTCGCCGAAGTTCTTCGCCTTCTCCGGCACGCCTTTCACGAAGACCTTGCCGTTCTCGACGACGACATCGGCCGGCGACGCTTCGAGAAGGTGCGCGCCGATTTGCACGACCTTCTCGCGGACCTTTTCGGCGGCCTTGTGAACGGCGATGCCGCCCACCGCAAGGCTCCGGCTGCCGAACGTGCCGACACCCATGCCCGGCGATTCGAACGTGTCGCCATGCCGCACTTCGATGTCGTTCGGGCTGACGCCCAGCGCGTCCGCCGCGATCTGCGCCCACGACGTTTCGTGGCCCTGTCCGTGCGGTGACGTGCCGGTGAAGACCTGGACCGAACCGGTCGCGTGCACGCGGATCCGCGCGCTCTCGTAGCCGCCCCAGCCGACGCCGAGGGCGGAGTTCGCCTTCGACGGTGCGAGTCCGCAGATCTCAACGTAGGTCGAGATCCCGATACCGCGGTAGTTGCCCCGCGCCTTCGCCTCGGCGCGGCGCTTCTCGAAACCCTTGTAGTCGGCCATCGCGAGCGCGCGATCGAGCGCCGGCTCGTAGTTGCCGCTGTCGTAGGTGATGCCGCTGATCGTGTTGAACGGGAACGCGTCCGGCGGGATGAAGTTCTTCCGCCGCACCTCGGCCGGGTCCATGCCGATCTCGTCGGCAAGGCGGTCGATGATCCGCTCCATCGCGAACGTGGCCTCGGGACGTCCCGCGCCGCGGTACGCGTCGACGGGAGTCGTATTCGTGTACGCGCCGCGGACCTCGACGTCGAATGCCGGGATCTTGTACGGCCCGGGAATGATGAAGGCGTGGAGGATCGTGGGAATGCCCGGCGCGAACGCCTGCAGATACGCGCCGACGTTCGCGACCGTGCGGATGCGCAGCCCGAGGATCGTGCCGTCTTTCTTCGCGGCGATCTCGACGTTCTCGACGAGATCGCGTCCGTGGATCGTCGCGAGGTAGCCCTCGCGGCGCTCCTCCGTCCATTTGACGGGACGGCCAAGCGTCTTGGAGAGGTAGCCGACAAGGAGCTCCTCGGCGTAGACCTGCAGCTTGCTGCCGAAGCCGCCACCGACCTCCGGAGCGATGACGCGCACCTTGTTCTGCCCGAGTCCGAGGTTGAGCGCGACGATGAGCTGCACGAAGTGCGGGATCTGCGTGGACGTCCAGAGCGTCAGCTCGCCGGCCTCGAACTTCGCGGTGACCGCGCGCGGCTCCATCGCGTTCGGGATGAGGCGCTGGTTGACGATCCGCTGCGTGACCGTGATCTCGGCGTCCTTGAACGCCTTGTCGATGTCGCCGCCCTTGACCGGGTACGTGAAGACGAGATTCGAACCCAGCTCCTCGTGAACGATCGGTGCGCCCGCTTCGAGCGCTTTCGTCCCGTCGACCACCACGGGCAGGGGTTCGTAGTCGACCGCGATGAGGTCCGCGGCCCGCTTGGCGGCGGCGCGCGAATCGGCGACGACCGCGGCGACCGCATCGCCGGCGTATCTCACCTTGTCGGTGGCGATAGGCATGTGCTTCGAGCCGTTCATGCCTGGGACCGTGATGAACACGGGCAGCATCCCGGTCGCCTCGAGCTCTTTGCCGGTCAGCACGGAGACGACACCAGGCTCCTTCTTCGCGGCGGCGGTGTCGATCCGTCGGATCCGCGCGTGCGCGTGCGGGCTGCGCACGAGCGTCATGTACGCCATGCCCTGCAGCATCACGTCGTCCGTGAATGTCGCGTCGCCGGTGATGAGGCGGGGGTCTTCCTTGCGCGCGAAGCGCGCGCCGATGTAGGTCGGGTTGGTTGTGGCGGTCATCGCTTCACCTCCGCGGCGACCTTCGGTTGGGCGCCGGCCGTCTGGCGCATCTCGGCGGACGCGGAACGGATCGCGTTCACGATGTTGTGATAGCCCGTGCAGCGACAGAGGTTGCCTTCGATCGCGTGACGGATGTCGGCGTCGCTCGGCGACGCGTTCCGCTCGAGGAAGTCGACGGCGGTGATCATGAGGCCGGGAGTGCAGAAGCCACACTGCAGCCCGTGCTCCTTGGCGAACGCGCGCTGGATCGGGTGTAGCTCGCCGTTCTTCGCGAGGCCCTCGACCGTGACGACGGCCGCGCCATCCGCTTGGACTGCAAGCATCGTGCACGCTTTCGTCGCGCGACCGTCGACGAGCACCGTGCAGGCTCCGCACTGGCTCGTGTCGCACCCGACGTGCGTGCCGGTGAGCGCGAGTGTCTCGCGCAGATACTCGACGAGCAAAAGCGTGGGTTCGAGATCGCGGGTGTAGCTCGTTCCGTTGACGGTGAGCGTGACCGTATGGGCCATGGCGCGCCTCCCCCAAAACCCGGCGCCGTACGCGGACGAACGCCGCGACAAAACTCCCCCGCCTCGAAAGGCGGCGTAAGGCTAGTTCTCTACTTGTGTGTCGGTCAACCTCTCGAGCGCTTGCGAGGTGAACGAGTCGTGCTCTTCTTCGCGGTCGCCGCCGTGGTCCGCTTGCGAGCGGTCGCACGCTTCGGCGAGGCCTTCGCGGCGGTCGAGGTCTTCGCGCGGCCGCGCGTGGGGGTCCCATTTCCGTTCCCGTTCGAGCGCGAGCGGGCCTTCTGCTCCTGCGCCTGGTCTCGAGGCTGTTCCTGCGCGCGAGCCATCTTCGCGAGGCCGATGACGTTGCCCTCGGGATCCGCGAAGAGCGCGTAGACCACGTTCATCGATTCCATCGGCTCCATGACTCTGGTGCCGCCGAGGCGCTCGGCCTTGGCGAGCGTCGCCGCCGGATCGTCGGTCTCGACGTAGAAGGTCACCCAGCTCTTGCCGTGCCGGCTCGCACCGATGCCGCCGTTGATGCCGGTGCCTTTGTTCTTGGTGTCGATCATCCCGTAGTTGTCAGGGTTGTTCGCGTCGATGCCCCACCCAAAGAGGTCCCTGTAGAACTTCTGCGTCGCCGGAGCGTCCTGCGCGTTGATTTCGAAGTGTGTGACCGGATATGCCACGGCCGCCTCCCCTTTTGCATACGCTGTTCGTCTCGGATGGACTCTACTCTCGACATCGCGCGCTCGTTCGTTCAAGCGGTGAAGGATCGGAATGCCGATGCCGCTGCGGCGCTTTGCGCGGACGACGTCGAGGTCACCCTCCCGGGGCTGCCCGGGCCGTTCCAGGGAAAAGAGGGCGTGCGGCAGATGATCCGCCTCGCTCCCTCGGAGCTCGTGCAGACACCCCGCGAGGAATCCGTCGACGGCGGGAATGTGCGGATCACGACGCTCACGCGTGCACCGGGAATCTTCGCCAACTACACGACCTGGAATTTCGAGATCGATGGCGCGCTCGTTCGCCGTCTGGACTTCGAGCTCCGCGCCGCGAATTGACCCCTACGGCTTGGTGAGGACGATCGCGTTGGGGAGCAGCCGGCCCGGGCCCACCCTGTAGGAGCCGCCGATCCACATGGCCGCGGTTCCGCCACCGTCGAGGTTGAGAGCGTCGCGAGCGCCGAGCGCCTGCATCACGTAGGCGGCATCGGTGACCGTCGCGTTGGTCACGATCGCGAGGTAGACGTACGTCCCGTCGACGCCGATCGCGCCCTTCGTGCCCTTGAGGAGCTGCGAGCCGTTCTGCTCGGCGGTCGAATCGATGACCGCGCCGTTCTGAACGAGCAGGGGGAAGTTCGTGATCGCGGCGCCGATCGAAGTCTGTTGCTGAAAGTACACATAGGTGCGGCGGTAGACGCTGGTGCTCGCCCCGTTGAAGAAGAGACCACCGTTCTGCGCGTTGAGCGCGTTGTAGTTGATCCACCGGCGCAGGTTGCTGTTGTAGACCGCGTAGTCGTACGAGTTCACTTTTCCGGCGCACTGCGCGTAGTCCGGCGGGCAGAGGTACGTCCCGTTCATTCCGGCGTAGGCGGCGTTCTCGCTCACGTACTGCGCGAGCGGCTTTGCCGGGCAGTTGTTCGAGCAATCCGTGACGTTCGCCGTGAGCGTCTTCACCGTGACCGACGAGAGTCGCTCCTTGATGAGGTTCACGTTGATGGTGCCGCGAACTGTCGAGACGCTCTGGTAGTTGTAGCCAAGACCGATCTCGGGCGGCGTGGGCCGTGAGCCATCGGGATTGAGCACGGTGACGAGCCAGAAGACACCAAAGTCTTCGAGCCACGTCGCGCCTTCGATCAG
>DATLPP010000219.1:0-3256 GCA_035535615.1 Candidatus Udaeobacter sp. | reverse complement strand
ATGAAGATCTTCGGGCGGGGGGATCTGGGACCGGTCGGCCGGTTCTCGATCGCGCTGGCCGCCATCCTTTTTGTGACCGCCCTCGTCGTCGCCGGCGTCAGCTCGCTCCTTCTTGACCGCTACGTCCAGGACGAAACCTCGCGTTTCACCGCCGATGCGGTCGCGTCCCACTTCGGCCCCGTCTTCAAAGAGGACGTGTTCAAGCGTCCGTTGGCCGACGACGAGCGCGAGCTGCTCGAGACGATCGTCGCCTTCCACTTCTCCATCTACAACGTCGTCGCCACGCAGTTCTTCGACACGAACGGCACGATCGTCTTCTCGTACGACGCGACCGAGATCGGCCGTCGCATCGATCCCGCGTCGAACGAGGGTCTCGCGGCCGCGCTCGCCGGCCGGGCGTACGCCGAGCGCGCCGACATCGTGGGCGACACCCGATACGCGAATCCCGCGACGGCCGGCACGTCCTACAACCCGGTTCCGGGAGCGAGTCCCGCAGGCGAGCACGACCATGTCGCGGCCGCGGCAGGAGCACCGGCGCCGGCGCTGGTGCATTCGCTCGAGATGTGGGTACCGGTGCGCGACGGCGACACGCTCATCGGTGCCGCGGTCGTGTGGCGCGACCTCTCGTTGATCGACGGCGCGCTTCGCCAGATGCAGATGTCGACCTCGACGATCATCGCATTGGCCGCGGTTCTCCTGTGGCTCGTCCTGCGCGGCGTCTACGTGCGGTCCTCGCGTCAGATCATGTCGCAGTCGCAGGCGCTCGGCGCCGCGCTCGCGGAGACCGAGCGCACCTACGACACGACACTGCAGGCGCTCTCCAACGCGCTCGATGTCCGCGACAGCGAGACCGAAGGTCATTCGCGCCGGGTCGTCGATTACATGGAGCTCATCATCGCCGAGCTAATCGTCGCTCCCGAGAATCTCTCGACGCTGCGGCGCGGCGCTTTGCTTCACGACATCGGCAAGATCGGCGTGCCGGACAACATCCTCCGCAAGCCGGCCGCGCTCAGCGACGCGGAGTGGGTCGTCATGAAACGTCACCCCGACCACGGGGCGCGGATCATCTCGCAGATCCCGTTTCTTCAGGACGTCTCGCGCATCGTCCGTCACCACCACGAGCGGTGGGACGGAATGGGCTACCCGGATGGGATAGCCGCGGAGGCGATCCCGCTCGGCGCTCGGATCTTCGCCGTCGCCGATAGCTTCGACGCGATGACGAGCGACCGTCCGTACCGTCGCGCGATGTCGGTCAAAGACGCGCGCGTCGAGGTCGCCCGCTGCCGTGGCACGCAGTTCGATCCAAACATCGTCGACGCGTTCGTCCGCGTTCCGGTCGAGCATCTCGATGCGATCGCCGACGATGCCCCGCACACGCACTCGCGCGCGCACGCGGTCTAGCCCGACTCGCCTCGATCTTTGACTCGATCGCGGTAGCGTCGCATTCGTTCGTCGAAGTCCGCCGTCGTTTCTTCGGTGGCCTGTGTCGGCTCCCCTTCGCCCGCGGCCCAACCCCTGATCTTGTCCTGGTTCTGACGTTCCAGGTCGGATGTTGTGTAGGTCAATCCGCCCTGGCCGCCGTAGAGGACCGAGGCGAAGATCCCGTCCAAGAGGTCGACAACGAACCGCCAGATGCGCCGCACGCGGAAATCTTAGTCACGTAGCGACGCCTGTCATGCGTTGGTTAGTTGGCTGGTGTCCGCTGGAAGCGGCTGGCGCCATGCGAAGATGACCGCGGCCAGGCCCACCGCGGTGAGCACCGCGGCCGTCGGGAACACCAGGAACACGTCCACCGAGGCGATGATGCTGCCGATGCCCGGTCCGATCACGAAGCCGATGTTCGTGGGCAGGTACGCGAACGTCATCACGCGTCCCCTCGTCGCATCCGTCGCGGACGCGGACAGGAGCGTGAACGACACGCTGAAAAGCGCCGCCGCGAGTCCGTTCACGACCGTCCACAGGACGGTGAATGGCACGATGTCACGTGCGAAGAACGGTGCGATCCAGATCGCGGCGAGCACAGCGCTTCCGATGAAAAGCGTCCGCGCCTTGCCGTAGGAGTCGGCGATCGCGCCGATCAACGGCGACAGGATGAAGACCCCGAGCCCGCCCGCGCCGAGCACGATGCCCACCGCCGTGTTGGGGTCCGGCCCCGTGTAGAGACGCGCAACGACGAGCGGCACGTAGATGAACCCGAGCATCCAACCTGCGAACAGCAGGAAGAGCGCGGGGAAGAGCGCGCGCAGTCGCGGTGAGCGGACGATCAGCAGGATGCCGTCGCCGGCCATCCGCAGAAGTGAGCCGCCCGTCGTCTTCGGGACAAATCCGTCGCGGTAGCCGAACGCCAGTAGCGCGACGACGCCGAGCATGATCGCCGCGTCGGCCGCCATCAGCACCGGAAATCCCAGTCCATCGACGATGGGCCCGCCGGCCAGAGGACCGATGAAGGCGCCCATCGGGTTCGCGCCGTTCACGATCCCGAAGGCGAACGCGATGCGACCGGCAGGCGCGTGCTCGGCGAGCGTCGCGAGGATGAGGCCGGTGTTACCCAGGCCGAGCGATTGGATCGCGCGCGCCAGCGCGAAGACCCAGACGTTCGGCGCGAGCGCGGTCAGCGACAGCGCGACGAACGCCACGAGGAACGAGCGGATGATGAGCGGCTTGCGTCCATGCCGGTCGGCGAGGGCTCCCCAGAAGGGCAGGAAGGGCAGACCCGCCACGTTCGAGAACGACGTGATCGCACCGACCCAGAACGCGACCGCGACGACCTCGATGCCCAGGCGAGGCAGGTACAACGGCGTAAACGCGGTGACCTGTCCGTAGGTCGCTACCTCGAAGAATCCGGCGATCGCGAAGAGGATCGTCATGCGCACCCAGCCGGAAATCGGCCGCTTTTCCACAGGGTTTCGAACGATACGAGGCGGGTCTAAACTCGGCACATCTGGCGGCCGCGAATTGAATTAGGAGTGTGGAGGACGTCATGTACTCGAGCCTCATCTCCAAGATCGAGAAGGCGAAGCGCTACGCCGAAGAGCCCGAACGCATCAGTTTCCGGAGCTTCGAGGTCGCGTTCCGCGGCGAAAACGGCACGCACGCTGTCTCGCTCAGGGGCGATGACTGGAACTGCGAGTGCGAGCACTTCCATACGAGCGGTCTCTGCGCCCATGTCATGACGCTGCAGCGTGTCTTCGCGTCAAACCTCACTGACAACGCGCGGTTCACACAGGAGCACGTGCCGGCCTAAGAGCCTCGCGAA